>JACQHT010000147.1 GCA_016198835.1 Planctomycetota bacterium
GCCTAAGGCGGATTCAAAGGAATCAATAAGCGACTGATTTTCAAATACGGATTGCGGATTGCGGATTGCGGAATTCAAAGAAGTTTTTCCACTCCACACTCCGCACTCCGCATTCCACATTTGTGTGAGCGCCTTCTGACAAATATGAGTAGCCAGATTAAAAAGCATGGTGACACGTTCGTCCTTAAATGTGTATGTTGCTTCATATCCCGTAGGGGCATGGTTTCCCTGCCCATTAAATATTTGGGTATAATCAGGCGTGCCTTGAAACAATGTCTCTTTATGGTGTAGCAAGTGCGCGGTAGCAGAAGGAGTGGTCAGCAAATTCATTTCCTTTAGAAATTCAAAGTTTGCTCTTATATCGGCTATTGTAGAATACGGCTCAAACATAATGAAGCCTAAAGACAGCTCAATACCGAATCGTCTTATTGTCTGGATAGCGCGCTTATTAACCTCAACAGAAACACCCTTTTTAAACCTGTTTAACGAGGTTTGACTGCCGCTTTCAATGCCAAGAAAGACCTGCTTAAGGCCTGCATTGACAAGCGCTGAAAATGTTTTTTCTTCAACATCATTAGCCCTGCATTCGATACCAAAACCTATCTTTAAGCCATTCCTAATTATAAGTTCAGCTAATCTTCTTGCACGTTCTTTTCCATATTTATCAGGCCCAAAAAAGTTAGCGTCGGCAAAATAAAAGTAGTTAATTTTATGGCGCTCGTGAAGCTGGCAGATTTCCTCAAGGATATTTTCAGGACTTCTCCCCCGCCACAAAGAATTATCACCATAAAACGGGTTTATATAGCAGAACGTACAATTGCCATAGCATCCACGGCTTCCTAAGATATAGGTGTGAATACCCTTTTTCTTACCCCCACCCTTCCCTCTCCCCTTGTGGAGAGGGTTAGGGGTGAGGGGGATGTAACGCAAAGGAAAAGGCAACCCATCTAAATCAACAATCCGTTGGCGCGGCTTGTTTTTCACAACGCTGGCGTTATTGAAACTACATGCGAGACCATCGGTATTGTATTGTGGATTTTTCAAACCAGCCGTCATTTTCTGAGCAAGTTCAAGGAAGGTCAACTCTGGTTCACCAATAGTTACAGAGTCTATAAATGGGTATTCCAGTAGTATTCTTTCGTATGCAAAGGTTGGGTAGAATCCGTAGAGATTTATGTGTGCTTTAATGCCATGCTCTCGCAGACGCAGCAGCATATCAAAAACGCTCTTAGTATTGTCCCACAGATAGACGGTATGAACTCCTAAAAGGTCAAATGACTTTTTACATAATTCGGTGATGGTTTTTTCTGCAGACCAACCATAAAGATTGGCGTCAACGATTTCAACCTGGATTTTGTTGGCATGTAATACCGAGGCAATGTATCCTGTGGTGAGGCAGGCAGAGAGAGGGGCGTTTACCACATCCTGAAACCTTTCAGGGTCAAGTGGGCGTGGATGTTCAAGTAAGATAACACGCATGGTATTTATTAAACCGGCTTACCTTTCGATATGTGTCAACCTTTTGGAAGGAGGTGGCAACTCTCTACCCTGTTTTTGCAATGCCTCCGTATGACATTGAAATGCTTCTTTTGCGTTTTGAATTGCCTCCTCTATTGTACTTCCTCCTGTAAGTATTTCAGGAATGTCAGGGAATCGAACATAAAGCCAATGTTCATCCTTATCAGGTGAGGGATAAATTACTATTTCATAGTCTTCTATTGTAAACATCGCTTTATCCCAGATGATAATGGGACGTTGTGGAACCTAACTCTAACCCAATGCCTTAATATTCTCAAGTTCTATCCCTGGATTTTCTTTTTTAAAGCCAAAATGTTCTGATGCGTACAGAATCTCAATCCCTACTATTTCCTCATTCGGACCCAAGTCTATAGCAATATCTTCTGATAAACGAATTGTTGTTACCTCTACGGGTCCCTTTTTAAAAGATATATAGGCTGCATCCACCTCTGGGTCGTATTTTATCTTCATTTTCAAATTCAGCTAAGAATCATATTATACTCTGCAAGTGGAAAACGGACTGTCTTTTTGATTCGACTACGACGTCGGGCAATCTCCTCTAACCGTTTGTAAACGGGCGCATCGAAATACTGTTCACCGCATCTTTTGCAAACCCATGCCGGGACGTTGTCCACATAAATTGTCTGACCTTTAAAATGAAACATGGCCTGAATTAGATGATATTCTACTTTACCTTCGCAAAATTCGCATAAATCCTTTTTTTGCGTTACCATTGCCTTTATCTTCCTTCAACAAAAGCCGTAATGATTAACAACTCGCCGGATAGAAGAAAACGACATACTACGTGAGTGCAACGACCATCCGTGGTGTTACCTGCCACTTCATAACGAGTACCACGTGGGTCACGAGTAAACTTTCGTGCAACTTTACCCGTAAGAATGACCATTTCAACGTCCTTTGCCTCAAGTTCGTCCTTAGACATCTCCTCATTAGCATGTGAACTGATACGATACCTTTGTTCACGGACAGCTCGGCGTATTCGCTCTAACGCACGCATCCCATCGTATCCTTAAGCACCGACCGCTTCTATTATACCATCACCTCTAAGCCTCTCAACTTCTTAACCGCTCAACCTCTTTGCCTTTTAGCCTCTTCACCTATTTGCCAAATCTGTTCTTGTTTTCCTTCCACCACCCCTGCCATTTTGCCGGGTCTTCTCCAAAGTTTTGCCCTGTTATATCCCCCAGTGCCAGTGCCGCATCCCCTCTGACACCCGAATCTTTATCTTTAAGGGCAGCAATCAACGGCTCAACGGCACGAGGGTCTTTTATTTTCCCCAGTGCCTCTGCACCTTTACTTCTTACACTCTGTTCCTTATCTTCTAACGTTCTTATCAACGGTTCGACAGCTAAATTATTGCCTATTTCTCCCAAAGCCACTGATGCTGCTTGTCGGACAAGCTTGCTTTCGTCATTAAGGGTTTCAATTAACGGTTTAATAGCACAACTTTCTTTTATGCGTCCTAAAGCTACTACAGTTGCAAATCGTACATTCAAATTTCCATCTTTAAGAGACGCAGTTAATTGCTTTACGCCAGGCTTACCAATGGTAGATAGCGCTTCTATTATTTCACAACGGACATCTGGCACGTCAAGTATTTTACGAAGTAAACTAAACAGTTTGTCATAGTCCTTAATTTCATTTTCATTCCTAATAGTTTCGATTAATGGTTCAATAGCCCGAATATCTTTTGTTCTTCCTATCGCGTCTGCCGCATATGCTCGAACAATGGGGTCTTCATCCTTAAGAACTGCTATCAAAAATGGCACTGCAACAGTAACCGTAGCACCTGTTTCTACTAAGTGTGCTAACTCACTAGCTGCATCTGCTCGTAATAATGGATTTTCAGAATATAACCGTTCAATCTGTTCCCTTATCTCAGAAGGGATGTCGGATGGAATCTTTTCCTTTGGAATATTTGGCTTGGCATAACCTAATCTACCTAATGCGAACATAAAAAAACTAATTCCAACCATAACCGCCAGTATGTCTTTAACCCTTTTCATAATGCTCCTCCTTTCCTGTATTTTCGCGCTCTTTGCGTTCTCTGCGTGAAATAAATTTTTTTCTCGCAAAGGACGCAAAGGTTCGCAAAGTTTTAAGGACACCTTACAATGCTGCTACGTAACTCTTTTTCTTGCTGTCTTCAAGTGTATCCTGGTAATATTTCTTTACGGTTTTTAAGGAGCAGAGCTTTCCGCACATGGTGCAGGTGTCTTCATCCATCGGCGGGCGGCTGCCTCGTATTTCCTTTGCCCTTTCAGCGCTGATAGCGGTTTTGTATTGGGTATCCCAATCGAGGTCACGTCTTGCAATACCCATCTTTAAATCAGCGTTTTTAACCTTATCCTTTAATTTTACCATGTCGCCGACATGAACGGCGATGCGCGCTGCCATAACCCCCTCCCGCACATCGTCGGGCGTAGGCAGGGCAAGATGCTCAGGCGGGGTAACGTAGCATATAAAATCGGCGCCGTATCTGGACGATAATGCCGCCCCTATTGCGGCGGAGATATGGTCATAGCCAGGGGCAACATCTGTGGTAATGGGACCGAGCATATAAAATGGGGCATTATTGCTAAGCCTCTTTTGTAGTATAACATTCGCTTCTATCTCATCAATGGGGATATGACCGGGTCCTTCCACAATAACCTGCACGCCCCTTTTCTGGGCATGTTCAGCAATTTCTGAGTTCATAATAAGTTCTTGAATCTGTGCCCTATCCGTGCTATCGTGTACAGCCCCTGCCCTTAAGCCATTTCCGAGGCTTAGGATTACGTCGTGCCTTTTCATAATATCAATCAGGCGGTCAATCTGCTCATATAGTGGGTTTTCCTTATTATTATGGTTCATCCATGCTGTGAGGAATGAGCCTCCACGGCTAACAAGCCCCCCGAATCTATACCCCTGTTTTCTAAGCCGCTCAAGCGTGAGTAAGTTTATCCCGCAGTGTATTGCCATAAACCCGATACCTTCTTCAGCCTGCTGCTCAATTATATCAAAGAGGAAATCTGCTTCCATGTGAACCACAGAACCCTTTTTTCTGATTGTTTCGATTGCAGCTTGATATAAAGGCACGGTCCCAACCATCAGGCTGGTGGACTCAAGCACACGACGCCGTACCTCATTTAAATCCCCTCCAGTCGAAAGTTCCATTAAGGTATCAGCCCCATATTTTTCAGCCACCTTTGCCTTCTTTATCTCCATATCAATATCAACAATGTCAGGAGATGTGCCTATACTTGCATTTACCTTAGTCCTAAGCCCCTTGCCGATGCCTACAACGCGGGACTTTCGGTGTACGTTGCCAGAAATTACAATAGTGCCATTTGCGATGCCGTCCCTGATAAACTCAGGACAGACGTTGTCGTATTTTGCCGCCTCTTCCATGGCGCTTGTTATTTCACCTTTTCTTGCCACTTCCATTTGAATTTTCATCTGTTCATCCCCCTTCAAATCCCTGGTCAAAGCCATCCAGGGACAAGCCCCTGATAAAGCCATTCAGGGACAAGCCTTTGGAGAATTCTAATCAATCACAAGGAATGTGTCAATCGTTTTTTGATAAAAACCATGGAACACATTCAATAACCTGTGGGACTACTGCCATACAAGCATTTTCTGGTCTTATAACTGAAGGATTGCCAGTCTAAAAGTTTAAAATCATTAGCATTTGCCGTAGTGTGTGTTATGCCTGAATTAATGGGTCTTTGTTTTACGAAATTTCTTTGGTACAAGATTCGCATTAACTATACGTCTGGTTAGCGGCAATAGAAACAAATTTGTAAATTTTTAATCCGCCTAAGGCGGACGAAAGGGGGTGAATAACAATGGCAGTAGAAAAGTCTAACCCATCTTCAAGCGTGGTTGAGGTCTTAGACAGAATTCTTGACAAGGGTATCGTGGTTGATGCATGGCTCAGGATATCCCTGGTCGGCATCGAACTTATTACTATAGAAGCACGTGTTGTCATCGCTTCTGTAGAGACCTTCTTGAAGTATGCAGAGGCAATAGGATTGACCCCTCAAGCCGCAGTCCCTGCTTAATGAGGCGCATCCTGATAGAAGGCAAGGCTCACAGAGACCCGCCTCTGGCGGGTCTCTGTGGACCACATTCTAAGAATAATTACACAGTTAACGTATTAATAGAGGAATAAAAAAATGTCAATAGTAAGTGACCTTTCAGCACTTGTTGATGCTATAGTTGATTCCCGTGAAGAAAGAAATAAAGCCAGAAAAGAAAGACAAACAGAAGTTAAGGAAATAAAAGCAGAAGTTAAGAAGATGCAGGCAGAAGCTAAGGAGATGATGAATGTATTTAAGGATACAATCAACAAGAGAAAGAATGAAGTAGCCGAGATGAAGAAGGGAGTAACAGAGATGCTGTGTAGGTGGAGAACCATGATGAATGAGGCACGGGCTGCTTGGTCCAAGATAATAATAGGTAAGATTGGCGAGGCAAGATGCAGGGTTTAGCATGCTCTTACTTTTTCAAAAGCTATTTTACGCAGGCTAAAGTTCGCCAGAGGCGAATCTGCCTCTGGCACGATCTGCGGCTACCCTCTTTTTAGAAAAATAGATGGGAGGTTATACAGGTGCCTTTAACACAACCATGCCAAAGCCGACCTGCCCGACAAATGGCAGGCGGGCTGATACGAGCATTTACTAATGTTGATGAAAAGGGAAGAATCTTCATTCCAGATAACATTCGCCGCAACGTAGGAATAGAACCTGGCCAATTGGTTGAGATGCAAATTGTTGGAAGCAGCAACGACAGACAGACTATGAAACTGGTCATACACCAATATCAAAAGACCAATCGTGGATAATCTATAGGAGTTTATAAAAATGGCGAATGAACCCACAATTTTACGTGCATTACCACAAGAAAATTTCGTAGAAACGACTTATATCAAAGAACTTACTGAAAGGTCTCTTGCCTATCTCGATGCCGGTTATCCGGTCCATTTCCGTGGGGCGGCAGGCACTGGAAAGACAACATTAGCCATGCATATCGCCAGCAAGCGGGTGCGTCCCTTAATTATGATTCATGGCGATGACGAATTTACCACCTCAGACCTCATTGGTGGAACGTATGGCTATACAAAAAAGACGGAGGTTGATAACTTTATTTCCACCGTCTTAAAGACCAGCGAAAACGTAAAAAGACGCTGGGTAGATAGCCGCTTAACCACCGCGGTCAAATATGGCTTCACCTTGATATACGACGAGTTTACGAGGTCAAGACCAGAGGCAAATAACGTCCTGCTAAGCGTTCTGGAAGAGAAGATGCTGGAGATACCTGCTGTCAGCGGAGAGGGTAATTATGTGAGGGTTGACCCCAATTTCGCCGCTATCTTTACCAGCAACCCTGAAGAGTATGCAGGTATCCATAAAGCGCAGGACGCTTTGCGTGATAGGATGATTACTATTGATTTAGGATACTTTGACAAAGAGACCGAACTGCGTATCACGATGACCAAGGCACGGGTCTCAGAGCAAACTGCCGAGAGGATTGTCAATATTGTAAGAGAATTTAGAGAGACAGGAAGTTACAAATTCAATCCCACCGTGAGGGCTTGCATCAAGATTGGCAGGGTGTTGGCACTACGAAATGCACAAGCCTCGTACAAAGATAAGGTCTTTAGACAAACCTGCCTGGATGTCTTAACCTCAGAAACCTTTAATCTTGGTGTTCCCATAAATAAGAAGTCAGAGACTTGTAAGGTATTAGACGAGTTGATTAAACATCATGCACCGTAAAGGTAGACAACGGACTTTATGTCCGTTGAAATCAACGATGATAAACATCGTTGTCTACCTTTTATAGGAGATAACGAAAAATGACAGAGACAGCAATAAAGGCGCTGGCAGATGAACGTGTTTGTTTCGTGTGTCAAGGAACGGGTTCACTTCCCTGGGAAAAAAGAGGATTAAGGTCAATCCTCGATACTATGCAGAGCTCGCATCAATACTCTGCACCAAAAAACGACGAAACCTACCTCGGAAAACTTTCTAAGTTAGAGAGTGATAAGATTAGATTGGAAAAGCAAAAAAAGGCATTATTAAAGACAGTCGAGCGTATCCAGAATCAACAAAATATTATTGAGCAAAAAATGGAACAGATACAGTATAAAAGCGATGGACAGCCACCACCGAGCCCGGATATGAGCATGGGTAATAAGACCGCCCGTGGCAAGTTGCATAAGTTATATGTCAATATGTTCGCAAGAAGAGCATAAAGAACGTCTTGGGGAGTAAAAGGGACACTTCCCATATTTTTTTTCTTTCTTTGGACTTCCTACTTACTTGGAAAATATGGGAAGTGTCCCCTTGTAATATGGAGAGAAAATTACAGTGGTCAATTGGAATATAATTAGCCTTGATAATTGGGAACGAGGGAGGAAAGTACAACCGAAATGTCAGAGGCATGAAGCCAATTGGGAGGTAGAGAAAGAGGGTAACAAAGACACCGCAAGACCAATGCTCACATTTGTTCAGGCACGGGATACTCTTATAACCAAGGTAATCCTCAATACCAGAGCATTTACGTCTCTAAGAGTTCAAAAGAAGATAGTAGAAAAAGCCACGTTCCCATGTGCAAAATGTCGAGGCGTCGGAACGGATGCCCTGCTTAGAACAAGGTGCGCTGTATGCTTTGGCAAAGGAAAGGTTTCTATCGGGAAACCTGCTATAACGTGCACCTACTGCGGCGGGCGTGGCACTCAACACCCAAATGAAAGGCTTACCACCTGTATTGTATGTAATGGCAAAGGCATGGTTAGCATTATGGAGCCTGTGAGGAAATGTACTTTTTGTCGGGGAACCGGAAAGGATACTAAATTTAATTCTTATTGTGGTATTTGTAAGGGTAAAGGGGTAGTTACAATGGGAGTTACGAGTTTAGCGTTATGAGTTTAGGGGAGATTAAAAAATGTCCCAGAAGAAAAAAAAAGAACCTGAAGAAAAAAAGGAAGGTATAAACATTGACCTTGGTTTCGGAGAGTTGTTTAAAGGGTTGGGCAATATTATTGATTTGGCAACCAAAATGGCTGAGGAAGGTAAATCTGTCATCACCAAGACAGGGGAGATAAAAGGATTAGGTGAGAAGGCTAAAGGCGTCTTTGGTATTTCGGTAAGAACCTTAGCTGGAGGAGAGACCACGGTCGAACCCTTCGGGAATATCCACAAGGTAACAGAAAAAGGACCTGTGGTTGAGGAGGTCAGAGAACCAATCATTGATGTTTTTGAAGAGCCTGACTACGTTCGTGTAGTGGCTGAATTGCCGGGCGTAGAAGAAAAGGATATAAAATATGAACTAAAAAAAGATAACGCCTTAGCAATCACTTCACTCAATGCAGATAGAAAATATAGCAAGGAAGTATCTTTGCCTTGCTCCATAGACCCTGAGAAGGTGGAATCAAAGTATAAGAATGGAATCTTAGAATTGAAACTTATGAAGTTGTAATCAACGAGGTAAAACCTCGTTGTCTACCACTCTTGTTTTCACATTAAGTGTTGCCTAACACAAAACAAAAAAACACGGGGGAGTCATGCCTGAGGAAACTACTTCAAAGCTCGCCCAAAAGATCGGCGAGTCCGCCAATCCTTTTGGTGGAGAGGGATTTGAATTACGTATAGCAGAGGCATTAACTAAGGACGTTGGTCGGGGCATAGCGAGGATAGACCCGGAGCATATAAATAACATAGGCGCCGAGGTGGGCGACATAATAGAGATTCATGGTAAAAAAAAGACAGTCGCCAAGGTCATGCCCACCTATGCAGAAGACCGTGGTAAAGAGATAATCCAGATAGATGGAATAATAAGGCAAAATGCGCAAAGTAGTATAGATGAGAAGGTTAAGGTTAAGAAGGTTGCTCACAGTATAGCCAAAAGTATAACTCTTGCCCCTATGTACAGGATAAAAACATTACCCCGAAATGCAGATACTGGTAAATACCTCGGAAGACTCCTGGAGGGATTGCCTGTTATCAAGGGTGATAGAATAAGAGCTACTCTCTTCGGCTCCATGCCACAAGACCTCAACGTCGTTGACACCATCCCAAGGGAAATCGTATTAATACATGCTACTACTGATATTAAGATACAGAAAGAGGAGGCAGTCGAAAAGGTTGGCATCAGGGTCTGCTATGAGGATATTGGCGGGTTAAGCAGGGAGATTCAAAGGGTCAGGGAGATGATTGAACTCCCCTTGAAACATCCCGAAGTCTTTGAGAGGTTGGGAATATCCCCACCTAAAGGGGTTTTGTTGCACGGTCCGCCCGGGACAGGTAAGACCTTAATAGCAAGGGCTGTGGCAAATGAGACCGATGCCTACTTTGCCCACCTAAGCGGACCTGAAGTCATGGCAAAGTATTACGGGGAGAGCGAGGCAAGGCTGAGGGCAATATTTGAGGATGCTGCTCGGCACGCTCCAGCAATACTCTTTATAGATGAGTTAGACGCCATGGCGCCAAAGAGGGAGGAGGTCTATGGCGAGGTAGAGAAAAGGGTTGTAGCACAACTCCTTTCCTTAATGGATGGACTGGACCCAAGGGGACAGATTGTTGTTATAGGTGCGACA
>JACQHT010000022.1 GCA_016198835.1 Planctomycetota bacterium
ATGTTCGTTGATTTCAACGAGGTAAACCTCGTTGTCTACCGGCTTGAAAAAAGTGGGTTAGTGAAGAATAATGACCATAATGCCTATAAAAATAAGTATAGCCCCTACAAGCTCTCTTTCATACCGTTCGAGTCTTTCAAATTTTAACCTTTGTACGCCCCGATAGGCAAAGGTAGTCAGGGCAAGCATCCCCAAAAGGGTTGATGTAGTAAGGATAATCGCCATAGTAAGCAAGATGCCCCAACTCATAGCGCTTGCCGCTAAAAAGATTGGTAAAGCCGCCTCACAAGGGGAAAAGCACAGCATAGTAAAAAGCGATGTAGTGGCAACCTTGTCTGACAAATAATGGGCAGAATCGCTGGTGCCCTCAAAGCGGGTACTTGCTATCTTTGGCATGGAATGTACCGCGTGGGTTTGCAATCTAACTCGACGCCATCTGCTCAGGACTACGTAAGCAATACCGAGGATAATCAATATAATCCCCGTCAGGTATACTATACGGCTTTCAACATACCTTGTGACTTGGTATCCCATTACTGCCACTACAAAGCCAATAACACAGGTTATTATAGAGTGCCCGAGGCTCGCTATACCAGTAATCGTAAGCATCCTTGTTATGCTCCAGCCCTGTGCCTTGCTGACGAGTACAAATGGCATCCAGTGATTGGGCATCACAGCGTGCAAAAGAGCCACGCCAAAGGTTGCAGCAATTAGGCTTACGGTCGTCTGGTACATAAATGAAATACCTCCGTAGAAAGTGATAAGTGCCGAGGTGATAGTGGCAAGTGAAAAAATGTTCCATTGGTTTGATTGGTTAAATTGGTTAAACCAATAAAACTAATTGAACTGTATATTTTGACTAACACCTTACCACTCGTCACTCGTCACTAAAAGTTCGTTGTCTACCGAAAACCCCTGATTCCTGAACCCCTGATTTAATCAGGGGCAGGAACAGGTTTTCGGATTGACACAATACTATCCCCATGTATTTATTATGTCAAGTTTAAAAGCAGGATAGGCTTGCTGCGAAATAACGTTGTTGCGGATTATATTTTGGGCTTGACAGTGTGATTCCATTTAGGTAGGATTTTACGATATTATCGTGCTTACTTTTTTAAAAGAGAGGAGATACTGGTCATGTCAGAAGATTTTAAGGTAGCATTGGGACTTGCACTAACTATGAGCCTTTTTGGTTTATTCGGGTTCCTGCCATCCATATTACATCTTGTACGTGGAATACTCAAAAAACTTGAAGAAAAGTAGCACTGAAAGATGATTCTTCCTGCACACGATATGGAGCCGACCTCGTGGGAAAATGCACTCAGGCAGTTTAACGAGGCGGCAAAAATTCTTGGGTTAGACAGTAATTTACTCGAGATCCTGACAAATCCGAAGCTAATCATTCAAGTCTCAATCCCTGTTCGGATGGATGACTGCTCTGTGAAGGTATTTCAGGGCTTCCGGGTTCAATTCAACGATTTCCCAGGACCGACGAAAGGGGGGATAAGATTCCACCCCGAAGTTACCTTAGACGAGGTTAAGGCATTGGCATTCTGGATGACGTGGAAGAATATCATTGCCGACATCCCTTACGGGGGTGCAAAAGGGGCAGTTGTTTGCGATACCAAGACCTTATCCGAAACCGAGCTCGAACGGCTCAGCCGTGGGTATGTGCAGGCTATACGAAAATTTATTGGACCGAGAGACGACATACCAGCCCCGGATGTCTATACCAATGAGACCATAATGGCATGGATGATGGATGAATATAGCAAGTTAGTTGGGCATAATGTCTATGGAGTGTTTACGGGCAAACCAGTCGAACTCGGCGGTTCAGAGGGCAGGATTGAGGCAACGGCAAGGGGCGGGTTTTTTGTCCTCAGGGAGGCGCTCAAGAAAAAACGGCTGAAAGGTCAAAGGATAGCCATTCAAGGTTTTGGCAACGTCGGTTCTGAAATGGCACGGATACTCTTTGAAAACAGTTTCAAGGTTATCGCCGTTTCGGATTCAAAAGGTGGCATCTACAAAGAAGATGGCATAGATATTAATAATCTGTTAGCCTTTAAAAAAGAAACCAACAGTGTAACCGGGTTCAAACGTTGCAAAGCCATTACGAATGAAGAACTACTTGAAATTAATTGCGACATCCTCATCCCCGCAGCGCTACAAAATCAAATAACCGATGCAAATGCAAAAAACATCAAGGCGGGCATTGTGTTAGAACTTGCAAATGGACCCCTTACAGCCGAAGCGAGAAGAATCCTGTACGATAAAGGAATATTAGTTGTGCCTGACATGCTTGCCAATTCAGGCGGGGTAACGGTTAGCTATTTTGAATGGGTTCAAAATAATATCGGATATTTCTGGGATAGAGCCACGGTGGAAACCGAACTCGAAAAAAAGATGGTTAAAGCCTTTAATAACATCTATGAGACCTCAAAGGATTTCAACGTTAACCTGGGGACGGCAGCCTACATCTTTGCCGTGCAAAAGATGGTAAGGATAATTGAGCTAAGAGGGTTTTATAAACACGGGGTGTGCAAATACTGAATTTGAGGTGTAAAATGGGAATACAGGGAAAAACTGCCATCGTTACTGGTGGAACAAGAGGCATCGGAAAGGCTATCGTTCTGGAGCTTGCCAGGCAGGGCGCAAATGTTGCTTTTACCTACGTTAAGAGCGCAGAACAGGCAAATGCCCTTGCAGGTGAGATAAGCAAGGATGGCATGAGGGCCATGGCGGTGCAAAGCGACTCATCCAATTTTAACCAATCAAAACAAATGGTGGACGGCGTAATAAAGAATTTTGGCAGGGTGGACGTACTCGTTAATAATGCAGGTATCACAAGAGATAAGGCGCTTATGATGATGTCAGAGGAGGACTGGCGCCAGGTTATAGACACAAACCTCACCGGAGTATTCAACTGTACCCGCGCCGTCATTGTCCCCATGATGAAGCAAAAGAGCGGTTCTATTATAAATATTACATCTGTAAGCGGTGTCGTAGGTATGGCGAGACAGGTAAATTATTCATCCTCAAAGGCAGGGATAATTGGCTTCACAAAAGCCCTTGCAAAGGAAGTGGCAAGATATGGGATAACGGTTAACTCCGTTGCGCCTGGTTTTATAGAAACCGAAATGGTCGAGGTGTTAGATAAGAAGTACCTTGAGGAGATATTGAGGTTTGTCCCCATGGGTCGTATGGGAAAAGCCGAAGAGGTTGCCGAGGTCGTCTCATTCTTAATTTCTGATGCGGCAAGATACATCACTGGACACGTACTTAATGTTGACGGCGGAATGGCGATGTAAGACGTGAGGTGAAGAGGCAAAAAGGCTAAAAGACAAAAAAAGGACCTATTAACCTTTTAACTTCTTAGCCTTTTAGCCTAAGGAGATACTATGTTATTCCTCGTAAAGGTAGAAATCGAGCAATTGCCAAAGATTCCAATGACAGACTTCTTTGAACTGGTAATTAAGGAATGGGAATATTTTGAAAGGATGAAAAACAAGGGCAAGGTGCTTGCCGGGGGCAAACTGGCAGGAAGAAGGGGGGCTGCCGCCGTATTTGATGCAGAAAATAACGAGGAGATAGAAAAGTTAGTCGTTCAATTGCCACTATTCCCCTACTTTACAAACATTGAAATTACCCCGCTCGTGCCGCAGGAAAAGGCACTTCAGGATACAAAGAGGATGTACGAGCTAATAAAGAGGGCAGACGTTATAAGAACAAAGGATGCTTAATTAGACTTACGAATCTTTTTTAAGGCAAACATACAAAGTACCGTAATACAAAAAACAATTAACGTCCCGGCAATCCCGGCAAGGGCTGTTGAAATTCTTGTATTTCTAACAAACGGCGTTTCATAATCAGGCAGGGGAGCTTTAGTAATCTCCTTTTCCTTCACAACGAATCCTAATTTCCCAACCACCCATTCCAAACCGTCCGGCAGGGAAGAGGCAAAGGGAGAAATAATGCCTGCCAAACCTAATGAAATCAATAACCCTATTAGAATAATCTTCGTTCCTTGCCTCATGTGATGTCGCCCCCTCACCCTATCCCTCCCCCTCGAGGGGGAGGGTGACATGGATAAACTTGTTTATCCGTGTCCGCCTGAGGTGGATTGGGCAGCACGGACAAACACAGTTTGTCCATGCCACTCCATTTTACTATATCTTTTGAATCTCAAGTAAATCTGGCCGTACTTTCATAATAAAACTCAACGCCGCACAGGTGATTAAACCTTCAACCACCCCAATTATAGTATGTGTGCCAACCATAGCTATAAGTGTTACCTTTAAAGGCACTGTGCCAGATAAGGCGAGTTCAAATGCACAGCAAGCAGATGCGCTAATTATAGAAAACCATGCGCCTATCCCTGCGCCAACAAAAAAGCCTTTTTTATCACCAATAAGGTTTCTTATAGCGTAAAAGAAATAATATCCTATGAACCCAGCCACCACACCCATATTAAAAATATTTGCCCCTAAAGCCGTAAGCCCGCCATCTTGAAATACAAAGCACTGAACTGAAAGGATGGTCGTCATAATAAGAACCGCCGCCCACGGACCAACAAGAATAGCGAGTAAAGCTGCGCCCATAAAGTGTCCGCTTGTACCCCCTGCCACTGGGAAATTTAGCATCTGTGCGGCAAAGACAAATGCCGATAAAACCCCTAAAACGGGAATGTGTTTTTCTGTGAGCCTTCTATTGGCAATCATCACAACAGCTGTTATTGTTCCAGCAGAAATTCCCATCATAGGAATCCATATCTTTGCTGCAAGGAAACCATCTGGTAGGTGCATTTCTAAAACCTCGTGCTTTTTTGAAAAAGAGTATAAAAGTTCACCATCCCTTAATCCCCTCCTTGGTAAGGAGGGGACAAAGGGGAGGTCTTAAGACAGATTGAAGTTTATTC
>JACQHT010000151.1 GCA_016198835.1 Planctomycetota bacterium
AAAGATGACCGTATTAAGGTAGTAAACAATAACGCCAGAATATTAAAATCTTTTGACGTGGCAAAGACCGTAAAAGATGTTGACATGGTAGTATCAATCCCCAAGCTCAAGACGCACGGGCTCACGCTTTACACAGGTGCCATAAAGAATATGTTTGGCTCTATCCCTGCGAGTGGCAAGAAGAATGTACACCTGCTTGCGCCAAAATCAAAATTAATGGCACAGGCGCTTGTTGACGTCTACGAGGTCATGCGACCCCATATTTCAATAATGGATGCAATTATTGGAATGGAGGGAAATGGACCCAATGCAGGCGA
Source organism: Planctomycetota bacterium (assembly GCA_016198835.1). Classification (GTDB taxonomy): domain Bacteria; phylum Planctomycetota; class Brocadiia; order Brocadiales; family Subterrananammoxibiaceae; genus Subterrananammoxibius; species Subterrananammoxibius californiae. The sequence continues at coordinate 318 of JACQHT010000151.1, forward strand.
CCCAAAGAAGATAGGCTTAATGCTCGCCAGCACTGACGGCGTTGCCCTCGATGCGGTGGCAAGCAGTATCGTTGGGTTTAACCCGATGGAGGTACCTATTATAAGATTTGCTCACGAAAGAGGTCTCGGTACGGCTGATTTAACGGAGATTTCTGTTTTCGGTGAGGCTATTGAAAATGTGTCCGTACCCGATTTCAAAAAACCTTCAAGCTCTTCGCAGGATTTTGCAACAAAATATGTCCCGAATTTTCTCCTCTCAAGGATGTTCCATCACTCCTGTACCACTGTTTCCACAATATATCAACCAAACTGCACAAAATGTTATGAGTGCATAACAAATTGCCCTGCCAAGGCGATGAGTGCATCCGCCTCAGGGGGACAGGTCATTGTTGATACGGATAAATGTATTGGCTGTTTCTGCTGCGACGAGGTCTGCAATTTTAAGGCAATCAGGATGAAGCGCACCTTTATAGGTGAAACGCTCTTGGCGATGGCAAAGTTCCTGGGTGTTGAGCGCGTGGAGTAAAAATACACAAATCATACAAACTATTCCTGTCATTCTTCGCTCCGCTCAGAATGACAGTGGTTACTCTCCTCCCATTTTCATCATTGACATAGCACATATTTAGTATTATATTTACCTCAATTATATATTAATTGTAGCGACGTATTGTCCGCCAAAATACGTAGCGGACTCGCCTATCTTTTTGGCGGGCAATACGCCCCTACTTCCTTTAAAGCAGGCACAATAAATGCAGTGGTATAAAATCTTTACACCTGAAATCAAGGAACTTATCGAGAAGAAGGAATTAAAAGAACTCAGTGTATTCCTCCGAAATCTCCATCCTGCTGATACAGTGGACATCCTCAGGGAACTCGAACCTGCCGATAAGGTCATGGCATTCAGACTGCTTAGTAAGGACAAGACAGCAGCTATCTTCTCCATGTTTGAAATTGAAGAACAGGAGGAACTCCTTAAGCATTTTGCGGAGCATCGTGTTGGGGAAATACTTTCCGAGATGACGCCGGATGACAGAACGGAGCTTCTTGAGGAGTTGCCTGCCTCTGTCGTCAAGCAGTTGCTTAAACTTCTACCCCCTCAAGAAAGAGAAATTGCAAACGTCCTGCTGAACTATCCACCTTCATCCGCTGGCAGGATAATGACCCCTGAATATGTGGACCTAAAGGAAGATATGGCTGTCTCCGAAGCTCTCGACCATATAAGGAGAACTGCCCCGGATAAGGAAACCATCTACACATGCTACGTGATTGATAAGACAAGAAAGCTCATAGGGGTTGCATCGTTAAAGGATATAATCCTGGCACAACCTCAGCAGAAAACAGAAGAAATAATGAAGGAAATGGTCCATTATGTGAAAACAACGGATGACCAGGAAGTAGTGGCTAACATGTTCCAGAAATATGACCTTCTATCCTTGCCTGTGGTGGATAGTGAAAATCGGCTTGTCGGGATTATCACCGTTGACGACGTGCTTGACGTCGTTCAAGAAGAAGCTACCGAAGACTTTCTCAAGATGGGCGCCGTACAGTTGACAGAAGAGGAATACCTGAGGACTGGATTTTTCAGACTGGCTGGAAAACGGATTGTATGGCTGGTTGTCCTCCTTATATTAAATTTCTTTACTGCATCCGTTCTTCAAAGCTATGCAGCTCTGATGAGTTCACTCATCGCACTTGCATTCTTCATTCCAATGCTCACCGGCGCTGGAGGCAACACAGGCTCGCAGGCTGCAACGCTGATTATCCGCAGCCTTGCCACTGGAAACTTATCCCTGCGTCACTGGTGGAGGGTATTAGGTCGTGAAATTTTAATGGGCGTCGCTCTGGGTTCCATTCTCTCACTGGTAGCAGGTGGAAGGGTATTTTTTTCTGTACACGACATCGGAATTGCGGTGGTTGTAGGGGTATCTATCATAGCAGTCATCGTTACTGGTAACCTGGCAGGCGCACTTCTACCGCTTTTTTTCCGTCTCATCAAACTTGACCCTGCAGTAGTTTCAGCGCCCCTTATAACCTCCATAGTAGATGTAGCAGGGCTTTTTATCTACTTCGAAATTACACGCAGACTCCTTCACATTTAGTACATGAACTAAGCCTTCTACTATCTCACGTCCTTAACTTCTAATCTTTTTGTATTTAAGCATCAATTCGATACTTCTCTGCCTTAATGCGACTTTCAATTTCCCTTCGCCTTTGTTCAAACCCTTTCCGTCCCAATATCGCAAACGCATTAATCTTGCCATCCTCTACCCCTGGTTGGTCAAAGGTATTTACATTGTATAGTCTTCCAGCATAAGCAGTCTGCAATTCGAGCATATAAAGTAACTGTCCTATGGTGAAAGGTGTAATCTCGGTTAGGGTAACTGTATAGTTAGGGCGATTGTTCTTGGCTAATGCTAATTTGGTACCGAGCATTTCCGCTTTCATCAGGTCGTTAAGCGTATGTCCTCCGAGGTATTCAAGCTCTACACCCTCACCCTTGCCCTCCCTCATCGAGGGGGAGGGTCGGGTAGGGGGGATTGTGATAGTCTGATTAAACTTTTTTGTAGCAAGAAATACTATGACCTTGTCAAATGGTCCTTCCATATAAAGCTGGAGTTGTGAGTGCTGGTCGGTAACGCCAACAGCCTTGACAGGGGTAGAGCCTGTATAGACCGCTTCATCAGCAAGGTTGTATT
>JACQHT010000152.1 GCA_016198835.1 Planctomycetota bacterium
CAATAATATCAGGTGAAGATGAAGGATTTATCAAGATAGTTTCAGACGCCCAATATGGCGAGATACTCGGCGTCCATATAATAGGCTCCGATGTGGCTGAACTCATTGGAGGAATGTCCTTAGCCATGTCACTGGAAGCCACAGCCCTCGATTTATCATGGAACATCTATCCACACCCCACCCTATCCGAAATCATCCGCGAAGCCGCCCATGCAGTTGAAGGAAAGGCAATACACTTTTAATATACCTACCTTTTCAAAAGTAAGTTTGAAAATCCTTGACACATAATGTATTGGCTTGTATAATGATTTTAACGCTTGAATATTTGGGATTTATTATATGTTAAATAACCTGATAGAGATACGCTGGCACGCAAGGGGCGGTCAGGGTGCAAAAACTGCAGCTACATGGGTTGCAGAATTGGCAGTTGATGAAGGAAAGTTTAGCCAGGGTTACCCGGATTACGGCCCTGAACGCATGGGCGCACCGACAAAAGGCTATACTCGGATAAGCACATCTGAAGTAAGGGTACATTCTCCCATTTATAATCCTGACGTTGTCGCCGTACTTGATAATACCTTACTTGGGTCAGAAAATGTATGCGAAGGGATTAAGGCTAACGGAAAACTAATTATAAATTCACCTGATAGCCCTGACAGTATCAGAAAGAAATTCTCTATTAACAACGGCATAAAAATATTTACCGTTAATGCCACCCAGATTTCCATTGATGAGATTGGCAGGCCCATCCCTAATACGCCCATGATTGGCGCATTAATAAAGGCTACAAACGTCCTCTCGATGGAAACAATTATAAATGACGTTAGGAAAAAATTTGCGAAAAAATTTAGTGACAAGATTATTCAGGGAAATATAAGCGCTATCGAGCGTGGATATAAAGAGGTTCAAAGCGAATGACAAAAACCAAGACTCACCCCACCATCAATAAGGCAGAATTACCAACCTGGTGCGAACTTTCAGGGGCTGTAATATCAGCGCCTGGAAGCTCCACATGTATTGAAACGGGCACATGGCGCACTTATATGCCCATTCGGGACGCAGAAAAATGTATCCAGTGCATGCGCTGCTGGATATACTGTCCCGATTCCGCTATTATTGTTGAAGATGGCAAGGTCGTTGGAATAGACTACGAACACTGCAAGGGCTGCGGCATCTGCGCAAAGGAATGCACTCCGAAGGACAAAGCTATCGTAATGAAAGAGGAAATTAAATGAAAGAAAACCTTTTAGAGTCAGGAGTCAGGAGTTCTGAGGATAGGGGCGTATTGCAATACGCCCCTACACATGACACAAGACTCGGGACTCAAACGCGAGTAGCCCTTACAGGTAATGACGCAGTTGCACTTGCCTTTAAGCAGGTTGACCCGGACGTTGCAGCGGTTTATCCCATAACGCCACAAACGGAACTGATGCATAAGTTTGCCGACTATGTCTCAAACGGTGAGGTTCATACAGAGCTTATGCTTGTCGAGTCAGAACACAGCGCCATGAGTGCATCTATTGGAGCGTCAGCGGCTGGAGCTCGAACCATTACGGCAACCTCATCCCAGGGTCTTGCCCTCATGTGGGAAATGCTTTATATAGCAGCCTCCTACAGGTTGCCAATCGTAATGGTTGATGTAAACAGGGCGCTTAGCGGACCATTGAATATTCATTGCGACCATAGCGATACAATGGGATGCCGCGACACGGGTTTAATCCAGCTTTTTTCTGAAAATTCACAGGAGGCTTACGATAACACTATTCAGGCATTCAGAATTGCCGAACATCCCGATGTCCAGCTTCCCGTAATGGTGACACTCGACGGCTTCATCATCAGCCATACGGTTGAAGCGCTTAAGGTTTTTGATGACGAAGTCGTTAAGGCATTTGTGGGTGAATACGAACCACTGCGCAGCCTGCTTGATACGGATAATCCGATAACCATGGGTCCTCTTGACCTTCCAAACTATTATTTTGAACACAAACGGCAGCAAGTGGAGGCAATGGAACGCTCAAGAAAAGTAATTTCTACGGTAGGAAATGAGTTTGAAAAAATCTCTGGTAGAAAGTACGGCTTCTTTGAACCCTACAAACTCGATGATGCCGAACTTGCAATCGTGCTACTCGGTTCAACCGCCGGCACTGCAAAGGATGCCGTTGACTTACTTAGAGAGGAAGGGATAAAGGCAGGGCTTTTAAAACTGCGGGTTTTTAGACCGTTCCCCGGCAGGCAAATCATAAAAGCCCTTGCAAACGTCAGGGCAGTAGGTATTTTTGATAGGTCAATCTCTTTTGGACTCGAAGGCGGTCCTCTCTTCAATGAAGTGAGGTCCTTTGCCTTCGAGTCAAATTTCAAGATGGCAAGCTTTATTTACGGCCTCGGCGGAAGAGATATTAATGTGGCACAAATTAGAGACGTCTTCTTAACATTAAAAGAAATTAAAGATACAGGTCGGACGGATATACCTGTTCAATATATAGGGCTTAGAGAATGAAAATCAATCGGTTTGATTGGTTTAATTGGTCGAATTGGTTAAAACCAATGAAACTAATGAGACCAATTAAACTGTTTGGGTAGGGAGATAAACGCAATGAGTGTTGTAGCAACACAAGTAGCAACAAAAGGTCTTAGATTACAGGACCTTGCAAAACAAGAAGAGCTTTTGGCTTCAGGGCATTCTGCATGTGCAGGATGCGCTGGCACAAACATAATACGACAGGTGCTCTTAGCGACCGGTCGCGATGTCGTTTTCAGCACGGCTACAGGCTGCATGGAGGTAGTAACGACCATCTATCCCAATACGGCATGGCGAGTCCCGTTTATCCACTCAGCCTTTGAGAATGCCGCCGCCACCATAAGCGGCGTAGAGGCTGCTTACAGGGTACTAAGAGACCGGGGAAAGATTAAGAAAGATATAAATTTTGTTGCCTTTGGTGGAGATGGAGGCACCTATGATATAGGTTTCCAAGCACTTTCTGGAGCTCTTGAGAGAGGACACAAATTCATATATATATGTTATGACAATGAGGCATACATGAACACAGGCACCCAGCGCTCAAGCGCAACGCCGCTGGGTGCAAGCACAACAACGGCGCCAGCGGGAAAGGTAAGCCCGGGAAAGACCCAGCACCGTAAAGACATGACCGCCGTGGTAGCGGCACATAGAATCCCTTACGTAGCACAGGCGGCGCCTCATAATTACAGAGACCTTATCTCAAAGGTTAAAAAGGCTACCGAGGTGGATGGTCCTGCGTTTATAAACGTCCTTTCAACGTGCCCGAGGGGCTGGCAAACAAAAACAGAGGACGGCATGGAACTTACAAGACTCGCCGTAGAGACCTGCTACTGGCCTCTCTTTGAGATAGACCATGGCAAACTAAAAATAAACTACAAACCCAAGGAAAAGAAACCCATCGTAGAATGGCTAAAAATACAGGGCAGGTTTAAACATCTCTTTAAACCAGAGAACGAGCACATTATCAAAGAGCTTCAGGAAGAAACAGATAGACGATGGGACGAACTACTTCGCAAAGAGGCGGCAGGATTGCCATACATTTAGGTGATAGGTCATAGATCGTAGGTAAAAATCTAAAACCTACAAATCGTAACCTATGACCCATTACCCATAACCTATTACCTCATATACTCCCCAGTAGCTCAATGGTAGAGTGAGGTCCGCCTGAGGCGGATTAACCGCTTGAATGAATGCCGTAGGTCTTGCTGAGTGTGAATGAGAGGAACAATAAAAGAGAGCGCTACTATGTTTATGTGATTCAATCAAAGTCGACACAGGGTATCTACATAGGACAAACGTATGTTTTACAGAAGCGACTCGCCCAACATAATAACCCTGCAAATAAACTCACCAAATATACAAAACGACAAAAAGGTCCATGGCAATTAGTACACTGCGAAGTTTATTCATCACAAACAGAAGCAAGACGAAGAGAAATGGCTCTAAAATCAGGTCAAGGCAGACATTGGCTAAAAAAATTACTTGCATGCAAGTAATACTCGCCTTATAATTATGCGTCACAATGAATACATATACTCCCCAGTAGCTCAATGGTAGAGTGAGGTCCGCCTCAGGCGGATTAACCGCTTGGTTCTGTGTTAAAATACGGAGTTTTATCTTTGGCTTATTAGTAGGTTCCCCAGTAGCTCAATGGTA
>JACQHT010000154.1 GCA_016198835.1 Planctomycetota bacterium
CATTAATTGTCTTCTGGACTTTTTCTGTCGAGGTTTTACATGCCTTCTTACTCCTTATTAAGCCCAGCCTGTAAAATAGTGTGAGTGCCACTGTGTCATTATCGAAGGTGTTGGCTTGTAAAGACGGCTCGGAAACGCCATCTGACGACTCCCCTTTATTAAAGGGAGGATTGGAGGGGGGATTCTGTTTAATAAGGGTGTATATTTTACCGTGAAGATTAGTTGATGATGGAAGTTCTTTCATGTTATTTAACAGGTTATACAGTACCTTTTATCTTATTGCATAACGAACACATTGTAACTTACATCACTTAGAGGTAGTGTTAGCCATCGTATACATTTGTTATCCTTACGAGAATAAGGCTTTTAAGGCTTCAATGAACCCAGATGCAAGCATACTACCTGATGCTCCTTCAAGAATTCTCGTAATCGAACCAACACACCCGGTTATGATTGTAGCATTTGGCTTTGAGGAAGATATTTGTGCCTCCATTGTCTGAATATCAGTTTGAAAAATAGACTTCTCCTGTGGTGTGAGACCAAGTTGATCAATAGATTCTTTTAATGATTGAATTACTTCCTTCAGTTCTTTATACTTATCATCACCAATAATACCCTTTTGTATAGCTTGGGGGCTATCTATTTGGATTTGTGACTTTATTACCGGACCAATTATGATATTGTGTGATGGAAAATGAGTAGTGGGGGTGTCAGGATAAGATAAAGCATCCTCAACTTCACAAGTCCCTTGATGTGTGATTGCGACACGGCCACCACCAATAGCTCGAGACTCAATTAACCCTTCAGCCATTAGACACGCTGCAATATTCTTGGTTAACTCTTCGTCAAAACCTACTTTTTTGCCGATTTCATACATATTGAAACTTGCACGCTGAGTTCCTTCTGCCATCTCATATAATTTATGAAGGAATTGGAAACGTTTCTTTTTCATCTCCTCTATGAGACCATTTTTACTCCTCATTACATTGCGGCTAACAATGAGGCTCGGCGAAGTGCATAAGGCGTTTGAGTAGGGAAAGAGCAAACACACTGTTACACGTCGTTGGTCGTTCCTATAAATAATCTTTTAAAACCAGGACCTTTATTTCTTTTATCTGTTTGAGATTCTTATCATTGGTAAGAAACGCACCAGCTCCAACATCAATAGCTGCTGAAATCTGAATAGCATCTATAGTCCTGAGGTTTGAATATTGTCCTCTCAATCTCCCAGCCCTCTCAGCGATACCTGCAGAGATTTCTATTAGACTAAGATTTTTCCCACGCTTGAGAAACTCTGCAAATTTTCTTGCCAGCTTCTCATCTCCTGCTTCAATTGGTTTGGGCAAAACTTCAGTAAGGGTTATAACAGAAGAAAAGGCATTCAATCTCTCTGACTGAAAAGAATCAACAACTTCTTTTGCAAGTGGCCCAAACTGAGGATGGGCTTCAATATAGTAGATAACTGGGGCTGTATCTATAAATATGGTGCTAATTTGGCTAAACTCATCACCAAGGGTCATATCCGATCCTCTCTCAAACGATTAACATACTCTTGAGCATCTTCTCCTTTCCAAAGTCCTTTTCCAAGACCGTAGAGTTTATTCCAGCTAAGTTCCTTTTTCATGGTAAGACCAGTCTTTCTTAATTGATGAGCAAGTCTTTCTACCAATTTTAACTGCTCCTGAGGTGTAAGCCTCTCTATCTCTTTTTCAATTTTTTCTAATGTAATACCCCTTCGCATTTTTTAGCTCCCTTTGCTGATGATATGTAGAGACTTGATTAATCAAGCATTTTATATACACTTTTAATTTGTAATATGCGCTGAATATTGATACACATTATAACATAACCAGACTTATTACTAAAATTAAATAACGATATTCAAGAGGGCGTCTTGGCACAGCGGAAGCCCACGGCGATGTTGGAAACCTGCGGTTCTTGATATTTACGCGTTGTGCTGCGGAGAAGAAAGCCCCTGCCAAACCTCGAGCCGCCGCGTAACAACCTCTGGCTGCCAGTTTCAGGACCTGTTGGATTTCTTGTAGGTGTATGCTGGTAATACTCTATCTCGTACCAGTCTGCGCACCACTCTGCAACGCTGCCTGCCATGTCGTAGCAACCGTAAAAACTTTTACCAGCCTCAACACTTCCCACTGGCGCTGGCTCCTCGCCGAGATGGCATTTGGCAGTGTCCCATTCGTTTCCCCATGGCCACTTATTTCCATTTGGTCCCCTCGCTGCCTTTTCCCATTCAGCCTCGGTGGGCAAGCGCTTCCCTGCCCATGCTGCATAAGCGTAGGCATCGTACCACATTATTCTTACTACGGGGTACTCGGGATTATTATAATAATCATCTTCCCACAAACTCGGTTTATGGTCTGTTCCTTTAGGTTCATCGGGATGGCACTTACTGTGGTCGCCTGTTTTTTTGATATATTCGAGGAATTCATAATACTGAACGTTTGTCACTTCGTATTTGTCAATATAAAAAGCATCGAGATACACTTTGTGTTCTGGCCGTGCATCAGCACGTGCCTCGTTTATACCCATGATGAATTCACCTGCCGGGATTAGCACCATATCCCATTTCTCCATGTTTTTGGTAAGGGACTCCTTCATTATAGCATCTCTATCTTTTGCGCTTTTCTCAACTTCACTTTTTTTGTTCAGAATCTCCTGCAGTATTGCAATGTATGAGGCGACCTTACTTAAATCGGGGGCATTTGGGTTTAACATGCAATATTCCCTCAGGTGTTTAATTGCCTTTTCCTGGTCTCCAGCCTTTCCGTAAAGCCAGCCCATATTGTATTGTAGTTCAGGGATGTCTGGATATAAGGCTTCTGCCTTCTTATATTCTTCCAATGCAGCGTCATACTCCCCCTTATCGCTTAATTCATTTCCACTCTTGTAGTAATTAGTAGCCTGTTCAAACTTCTGTATTTTCAGAATATCCTCAGGACTTGCTTGAACTTCGATGGGCACCAGTTCTTTCCCGTGTTCTCTGCAGAAGGTCTCTCCGGGCGCTCCCTCTTTATTACACTCCGGGCATACCAATTTTGTCGCAACCTCTGTGAGTTTCTCTCCATCCACACCGCAAAAGTTTGTATCGGCAGGATAAACCTTACCGCATAGTGGGCATTTTTTTGCTGTAGGAGGGGGTTTTAAACCCGCCTCTACGGGGACTTCGCTTGTATCTTGCGCAAGGGCTAAACTATGGAGTGCAGCGACCATGTCGCTGTGTATCTGCATTAACACGGTTAATGCACTCCAAAAAAGGCAAAAGATAAGAACTAATTTTTTTTTCATTGACAGATTGCTCTACCTGTATCCTGTGCAAAGATGGGTAAACTAAAAATGGCTACACAGATAGCCATTAGGATGGTTGTAAATAATATAAATTGAAAATTAGGAATTTTAAATTTTAAATTTATAATTTTCATTTTGCGATTGAAGATGGCTTCAATCGAGGTCCAGTAAAATGTGCTCCAGCTTTGTAATTTGTTCAAGAAACTCCGCCTCACGCTGGCGTTCCATGTTAACAATGTGTTCGGGCGCCTTCTCAATAAATTCTTTATTGGATAATTTGTCATGAACCTTTGTAAGGAGTCCCCGTAGTTCGGCAATACGCTTTTGCTGTCGTGTCTTTTCTGTCTCAAGGTCAATGAGTCCAACAAGCGGGACGAATGTTTGATACTCACCCATTACTTCACTTGCTGAGGATTTTGGCCTCGGCAGTTTAATGCCTATTTCCAGTCCATCGAGGTTAGCCATCTGTCTGAGGAGTTCTTTATGACTTTCTATCATCCTTTTATTTTCTTCATCAGGCACAGATATTATTACCTTAAGAGGCTGCTTTTCTAAGATGCCCATCTTGCTTCTAATGTTTCTGACGGCACGCACAAGATTCTGAATAAGCGCTACAGCACCCTCAATTTTCTGACTCCTTTTAGAGTTATCGCACATGGGCCAGGAACTTATCATTATACTTTGAGCGCCCATTTCTTTTGATACTGATATATCACCTTCCGCAGTGATTTTCTTAAGATTTTGCCAGAGTTCCTCTGTAACGTAGGGGGCAAAGGGATGCAGTAAACGAAGGATTTTATCGAGACCTGTCGAAAGTATATGCTGGGCAACCACCTTGTTCTTATTATCTGATGAATTGTAGAGCCTTGGCTTAATGATTTCGAGGTACCAATCACAGAATTCGTGCCAGATAAACTCATATAATGTCCTTATTGCTTCGTTGAAACGATAGTTTTCAAGAAAGGATGTGCAAACGTCAACCGTTGAATTAAGTCTGCTTAGAATCCACTTATCCTCGAAGGCATAGTCGTCCTCTGTGAAGTGCCACGGACAAACTTGTTTGTCCGTGCCACCCTCCGTGTGAGCTTTAAGATTCATTAGCGCAAATCGAGAGGCGTTCCAGACCTTGTTAATGAAGTTCCGCCCCATCTCAAATTTACTTTCGGAGAGTTTAATGTCCTGTCCCTCAGTTGTTAGCATGATAAGGGATAGCCTGACGGCATCTGCGCCAAATCGGTCAATCATCAGTAATGGGTCAATCCCATTGCCGAGTGACTTGCTCATCTTCCTGCCAATTTCATCAAGGATTGTGCCGTGTATATAGACGTGGGAGAAGGGC
>JACQHT010000153.1 GCA_016198835.1 Planctomycetota bacterium
ACTATTGCAAGGCTTGTAAAACATTAAAAACTGGGTGGCATGGACAAACTTGTTTGTCCGTGGTACAAGTATTCTAAAAATGAATAAACTTCTCCGATTAATGATTGCAGGCACACACAGCGGTGTGGGTAAGACCACAGTTACCCTCGGGCTAATGTCTGCCCTTACACAAAGAGGCTATAAAGTTCAAGGCTTCAAGGTGGGTCCCGATTACATTGACCCTGGACATCACACTGCCGTTACAGGCATTCCGTCACGCAATCTTGATACATGGATAATGGGGGGTGATGTATGTATCAAACTCTTTAAGCGTGCCGCAGCGAAGGCAGATATATCTATCATTGAAGGTGTGATGGGGCTTTACGATGGTCATTTAATTGATGGAGAAGCTGGAAGCAGTGCACATCTGGCAAAGATACTAAGAACACCTGTAATACTGATCGTGGATGCAAAAGGCATGGCGAGGAGCGCCGGGGCAGTGGTGCTTGGGTATATAAATTTTGACCCGGAGGTAAAAATAGCAGGGGTTATCTTAAATAATATTGGGAGTAAAGAACATTTTGAGGCGATTAGGAGTTATGTAGGGGCACGTTGCAACGTGCCCCTACTTGGTTACCTGCCTAAAGACACAAAAATTACCATCCCAGAAAGACATCTTGGCCTTGTTACCAGTCATGAAGTAGGGGCAGGGTTTCCCTGCCCTCAAATTGAATCATACCACAAAATAGGCGACCTCCTCGCCTCCACAGTAAACATTGATAAAATATTAGAGATTGCAAAAGAGTCGTATGAGTTGTGAGTCATGAGTCTTGAGTAGGCAGGGTGGCATGGACAAATTCATTTGTCCGTGCTGTTCAGCTATTGATAAAGCCCACCATAAAGGTTAAAATATTTTGAAACCCTGTTTCAATCTATATAGTTTAAAAGGTAAGTGAGATAGTGTAATACTAAAAAGTAGCAATCTCTACCACCTGCCTCACTATTCACCTTGGAGAGTTGTTAGGAGAACAACGCGTGTCAAATCAAGAAAAACCTGTCAAAGTATTAAACTCTAAATGTGAACAATACGTAAACTTGTTTGTCAGTGTAATCAAAGATCATTTTGGGTTTCAAGAGGATAAACAAGGTCTCTTGAATAGAGACAAGGAGTGCGATAAGGAGTTTGTAACAGTCCTACAAGAAATCAATCGCTTGTCCCTCAAAGTAAATTGCGAACCTTTCAGGTTAAAATTTTCTGGTTACAGGGAAGAATATACAGAACAGCCAAGCTGGGTGAATAGCTGGCGTGATGATGTACCTTTAGGGCGAAAAAATAAGCCTTATGCTGTAGAAATTACCAACGGCTATTCTTGCAGGGAAGCTTACTCTTTGGCTGGATTCAAAACCCCTACTGAGGCGGAAAGTGAAGCAACAAAACAATTAGTCAAATATCGGAAGACCTTATTCCCTGCACAGGCTGGGAAAGGTGGGAAGATTGCATCAACATTCAAAAAGGTTTGGAAATTGGTTGCGACAGGGATTGCGTTGACAATATTGATACTGAGAGAGTTACACTTTTTTGAGTGGTTGTGGGAAAAGATGCACTGGATGTGGGATTGAAAGATAATACTGCGAAAATACAGCAGGGTGGCATGGACAAGCCTTGCTTGTCTGTGTCCCTCCCTTTTTACCAAATACACGGACAAATAAATTTGTCCGTGCCACCAAAAAATTAAAATGGCTTGAAAGACTGCTTCAATTTATTTATAGTAAAAGATAGGTAATAAGTTATGAAAATTATTGCTTGTTATGCTTTAATAATATTAACCATCCTTTTAGCTGCACGGACAAACAAGTTTGTCCATGCCACCACGTCTGAGGATAAATACACACGGCAAAGGTTAGAGATGGTTGAGGGGCAGATTGCAGCGCGGGGTGTTAAGGACCCAAAGGTGCTCGACGCCATGAGAAACATTCCGCGTCATTTGTTCGTACCAGAGGAATACAAAAATTACGGTTACGAGGACCAGCCAGTGCCAATTGGATGCGGCCAGACAATATCGCAACCTTATATCGTTGCATTAATGACGGAGTTATTGGAGGTTGATGGTAATTCTGTGGCGCTTGAGATTGGAACGGGCTCAGGGTATCAGGCAGCCGTGCTCTCAAAGATTGTTAAACAGGTTTATACCATTGAAATCATCGAGGAACTGGGCATAAAGGCAAAAAAAAGGCTTGAGGAGATGAAATATTCCAACGTTGCGGTGAAGGTTGGAGATGGATATTTCGGCTTGCCTGAACACGCACCTTTTGACGCCATTATCGTTACTGCGGCGGCAAATCATATCCCTCCGCCACTTATACAGCAGCTTAAACCAGGTGGAAGGATGGCTATTCCAATAGGTACTGTATATCAAGTTCAAAATCTCATGCTTGTAATGAAGGACAAGGATGAAAAGATAATCGTCAAAAACGTGCTTCCGGTGCGCTTTGTACCACTGCTTGGAAAACATTAAATACTAACGGCACGGACAAACAAGTTTGTCCATGCCACCCATCTATAACCTATGCCTA
>JACQHT010000158.1 GCA_016198835.1 Planctomycetota bacterium
AGGTTACAGAGGATAAAGTAGTTCATAGCTCTTAGCTCGTAGCTAAGACAGTAAACAAAAAAAGGGCTGAGGTAATCACTTCCTCAGCCCTTTTCGTTTAATGGGAAAATAGAGGGGTGTGAAATAAAATGTTGACAGAACGATATCGCATATATATTATTTAGTCAGGGGTCTGGGTGTGCTTAATCGAGGGGAAAATTGGTGAGTATAAGATATGATTAAAGAAAGTTGCTGGTTAAGTAAAGTAACGATAGTTTCAATGCTGGTTTTTATCCTATGTGGTGGACATGCATTTTCACAAAAAGATGTTGAGAAGGCAAACAGCCTAACTGCCGAAGAACACTATAAGCTGGGAGTTGCTTATTATAACAATGGGTTGCTTACAGAGGCGGTTGTACAATTTAAGGAAGCAATAAAGGCAAGTCAGGATTATGTTGAGGCGTATTTGTATCTTGGGCTTACTTATGCAGACATGGGGTTTATTGACCAGGCATTGGTTGAATTTAATGAAGCGCTAAAGATATGTCCAGATAATGTAGAAGCTCGTTACCAATTCGGGTTTTTCTCAGGCATAAGGGGTTCAATTGATAAATCTATTGATAGTTATAAAGAGTTGATAAAGAAATATCCAGATGATGCAGATACGCATTTTTATCTTGGAATTCTCTACGGGATAAAAGGCTTGCTTAAAGAGGCAAAGGGGGAATACAGGGAGGCGATAAGGATAAATCCTGACTTTGCAGAGGCGCATTACAATTTAGGGGTTGTTCATGTTACGGAAAAGGAGTACGATGCTGCTATAGAGGAATTCAAGGAAGTGGTAAGGATAATTCCTGACGATGCCGTAACCCATTACGTTTTAGGGATTGCTTATGCAGACCGTAAATTACCAAACATAGCAATAACCGAGTTTAAAGAATCACTAAGAATCAATCCGTGTCATGCTGTCGCTTATTATAATCTTGGCCTTCTTTACGGCGAACAGGGAATGGTGGATGATGCAGTAAGGCAATTTAAAGAAGCGCTAAGATTGAAACCTGACTTCACAGAGGCGCATTATGTTCTGGGAGTTATGTACAATAGAAATGGGTCTATAGATGATGCCATGGCAGAATATAAGGAAGCTTTGCGCCTCTACCCAGATTCTAACGGTACTTATTATAATTTAGGAATATGCTATGGTATAAAAGGGCTAAATGATGAGGCGATAGAGGCGTTTAAAGAAGCAATAAAGCTTAACCCCAATGACGCTCTGGCGCATTACGTTCTTGGACTTGCTTATGCTGAAAGGGGAGAGCTTGACCATGCAATATCAGAATTTAAGGAGACTGTTAGGATTGACAGATGCAGCGCACCTGCTTACAGTGCTCTTGGGAAGGCTTATAATGAGAAGGGTCTATTTGAATATGCCATCGTCTCATTTCGGAAGGCTATAAAGTTTAAACCAAATTTTGCCGAGGCACGGTTTGGACTTGCAATGACGTATAAATATATAGCGGCATACAGTAAAAGCGACAGTGCTGCGGATATGGAAAAGTGTTTATCTCATGAAGCTCAGCTTATGTACCTGATGGCTGTGGATGAATTAAAAACCCTTTTACAATTTTCACCTTTTGACCAAAGGGCAAAAGAGGCGGAAACAACTATTAAAGAACTTCAGGCAAAATTAGAGCTTTCTGGGGTCAAAGTAAGTGACAATTAAAATTTTGAAAAGGTATTTTTTTATGTGGAGAAGATGAGGGTAATTGGCATAGAAACTTCAGGAAACGTAGGCAGCGTTGCCGTGTGCGAAGATGATACGGTTATTGGGGAGCGATGCTTTGAAAGGGGTATGCGACACGGGAGGGAATTAATAACTTCTATCAAAGCAATCTTTGAAGAACTATATTGGAAGCCGGATGACATCAAACTTATAGCAGTAAGCGCAGGGCCTGGCTCTTATACCGGGTTAAGGGTGGGTATCACCTGTGCAAAGACGTTAGCCTACGCATTGAATAAGCCTGTCATTGCCGTTCCTACCCTCGATGTGATTGCTGAAAATGCCCCTGTAAGTTCCCATTCCGTTTGTCCAATCTTAGATGCAAAAAGGATGTGCGTTTATGCCTGTGTTTACAAGTGTATAAACGGCACGAAGGAAAGGGTATCAGATTTTCTTATTATATCACCAAGAGAGCTTTTAGCATTACTTCCACGTCCTGTTACAATCTTTGGCGATGGTACAAAGCCTTATTTTGATATCTTTAACCAGGAAGGAATCCTGATTAGTAAAGAAGAAATGGGTATAGCAAGGGCACAAGTGGTGGCAAGGTTAGGCAGGAAACTATACGAGGGCGGCAAGCGATGTAATCTTGCAACCTTAACACCGCTATACTTAAGAAAACCAGAGCCTGTAGAAAAGCTTGAGTCACAAATTATAAATCTTGGAAAGAAATGAGTTCTTGACAAGCTATTAGGTAAAATATGCGCCAGTAGCTCAGATGGATAGAGCAACGGATTTCTAATCCGTCGGTCGGGGGTTCGAATCCTCCCTGGCGCGCCATCATTAAACCGAGTAATTTAGATATAAATATAATCCTGTCGGAAGTTTCTTTTCTGAGTAACTTATTGCCTCGGATTCTGGGTGTCCATTATATTTGGAGGTCCTGACCCAAGTGAATCTCCAATAAGTTTGGCAATGGCTTCTGCATCCCCTGGGACTTTTACACGAAGGGTCTTTTTGTCGAGATTCTTCAGGGATTGATAGGAACAGTGGCAGCCAAGACATGATTCTGATAGTTTTTCTATAGGTGGCTCTTCGAGGAGTCCATTATTATAGCGATAAATATACGTATGATACGGCGCATCTTGAGGTGCATTTGCACAACTGACATAAACGAAATTACCAATTGTAGTAGGTAAGTTTAACAGGACATTTTCAGGACTGGCATTGGGAAGTAGTGTGGTTTGCTCAACAGTGGTGCCTTTCACAATTGCAATTCCACTGTAAGGGCTACCGCCGGCGCTGCAAACTGAGGCTCTTTCTCCGAATAATACAATTAATCTTGTAGTATCGTAAGAGCTTCCTGCAAAAGCATAAGCTGGGCTCAAGGTTAATATTGTTATTAAAGCTATTAATAATTTCCTCATTTTTTAATACCCCCATAAATGATGTAGACCTGATGTAATAAGCTACTCTTTCCCCTTTCCTACGAGGTTTTCTACAAAGTTTGTATCTATGCTACCATTACCATAACAGTTATGCGTGATAATATCGAGTTGCAGGGGTATGGTGGTCTTGACCCCTTCAATAACAAATTCGTTTAATGCCCTTTTCATACATGATATTGCTTCTTCTCGTGTTTTTTGGTGTACAATAAGTTTGCCAATAAGGGAGTCATAATAAGGAGGGATTTCATAACCGGTGTGTATGTGCGAATCCACCCTGACGCCTTTACCGCCAGGGGGTGTATACATGGTAATCCTTCCGGCGTGGGGTCTAAAACCATTGTAAGGGTCTTCTGCATTAATCCTGCACTCAATGGAAACGCCTTCCATTCTTACATTCTTCTGGCGCAATTCGAGTCTTTCACCGGAGGCTATGCGTAGTTGCTCCTTTACAAGGTCTATCCCGGTTACCATTTCAGTAATAGGATGTTCTACTTGAAGCCTTGTGTTCATCTCGATAAAGTAATAGTGTCCATGTTTATCAACGAGGAATTCAACCGTTCCTGCATTCGTATAATTTATAGCCCTTGCAAGCTTTAAAGCGGCTCTACAAATTTCCTCACGAAGACTTTCAGAAACAGCAGGCGATGGGGTCTCCTCAATCAATTTTTGATGGCGTCTCTGCAAGCTGCAATCTCGTTCTCCAAGGTGTATAATATTGCCGTATTTATCGGCAAGTATTTGTACTTCTATATGACGGGAGTGTTCGATATATTTTTCGATATAAATAGAGGAGTTCTTGAAGGCTGTTTGCGCTTCTCGCTGGGTAATAACAAAGGCGTTCATCAAGCTTATATCGTTGTGTGCAACCCTCATCCCCCTTCCTCCTCCTCCACAGGAGGCTTTTAGCAAAACGGGATAGCCTATCTTATGGGCTATATCGAGGGCTTCCTGTTGGTTTTCTACTGTAGATTCGCTTCCAGGAATTACGTGTATCTTGTTTTCCTTGGCTATCTTTTTTGCTTCAGATTTATCTTCCATCTTCTTCATCGTTTCTGAAGAGGGTCCTACGAAGATTATGTTAGAGGATTCGCATACTTCTGCAAAATGACTGGTCTCTGATAGAAACCCATAGCCCGGATGTATTGCATCTACATCGGTTATTTCTGCTGCACTTATTATACCGGGGATATTGAGGTAACTCTCTTCAGGCTCTGGAGGACCTATACAGACGGTATCATCAGCGTAACGTAGATAAGAAGCGTTTTCGTCCGCCTTTGAACAAACAGCCACCGTTTCAATACCAAGTTCCTTACATGCCCTGATTATTCTGAGGGCGATTTCACCTCTGTTGGCAATTAGCACTCTACTAAACATAAAATAATTTTCCTTAAGCTTTTGATTTTCTTATTTTGAATTTTGAGAAGGGGGGTATGCTCCGTGCTGAGTTGTCCGCTAAGTGGCGGATGGCGTAAGTACATTGACACGAAATAGTGGTTGACCAAATTCAACGGCCCTGCCATCCTCAACAAGGACTTCTATTATTTCACCATCAATTTCGGCCTTCACCTCATTAATAATCTTCATAGCCTCAATCACACATACTACGGTTTCCTGGTCAACAACAGAACCAACATCTACATAGGGTTCCGCCCCTGGACTACTTGCACGGTAGAAAGTACCAACCATAGGAGCCGTAATTTCGACACAATTCTCCGCCTTCTTTGGCAACTGAAACTGAGATGAACCTTCCTGTCC
The DNA here is from genome assembly GCA_016198835.1 of Planctomycetota bacterium. Taxonomy (GTDB): domain Bacteria; phylum Planctomycetota; class Brocadiia; order Brocadiales; family Subterrananammoxibiaceae; genus Subterrananammoxibius; species Subterrananammoxibius californiae. Next base: position 4,903 of record JACQHT010000158.1, read on the forward strand.
ATACGAACTCGTTACAGGTAGAGGGGTTGATTCTTCAAGCTTTTGAAGTGATGTAATGGAGTGTTGATAGCTCCCGTTACTTTTCCGAATACATATCTTGGTTGAGTCTTCTTGAATCTCAATCTCGGTCAAGTTGTTCTCGTTCATCAAGGCTACCAACTGTTTTACCTTGTCTATTATTTGCATTAGAAAACCCTTAAGTTATAGGTAATAGGTCTTAGGTTGTCGGTCATGGGTAACCTATCACCTACCACCCATAACCTATGACCTTCTTATAACACAATTTGTTTTGGAAAATGGCTCAGAACTCTGCAACCATCTTCAGTAACTAATACCATGTCTTCTATTCGTATGCCGCCCCATCCGGGAAGATAAATACCGGGTTCTATGGTTATAACCATACCAGCCTTAAGTGGTTTTTTGTTGCGTCTGTTGATGGCAGGACTTTCGTGAACCTCAAGGCCGATGCCGTGGCCCAGGCCATGCCCAAATTGTTTTCCAAACCCCCTTTTTTCTATATAGCTTCGTGCCACTCGATCCACCTCTCTAACAGCAACGCCTGATTTAATTCTTTCAATAGCGAACCGCTGTGCATCGAGAACTATCTGGAAGACCTTTTTGGCTTGACCTAACATTCTATCCGTGAAGACAACCCTTGTCAAGTCCGAATTGTAAAAACCAACTTGCGCTCCCCAATCAAAAAGGATTACGTTTGCCTCGCTCAGTACAGGTTTGCCGCTATGTATAGCCTCTTCCTGTCCTGGCTTAGCGTGTGGAAGAGAACTCTTACTGCCTGCCGCAACGATTGTATCAAATGAATTCTTTTGTGCGCCA
>JACQHT010000156.1 GCA_016198835.1 Planctomycetota bacterium
ATACTACACAGGACGTGGACCACTTGAATGTCATGCCTCAGGACTTAAGGTTAATGATGGAGATTTGGCATTCAGGGCAAACTTTGCAACGAGGGGAAGCGGAAGGGGGATCAGGGATAGAAGATGCGGAAGAAATCTCTCCGATAAGGAGGCAGCGCTTTTATGTAAGGAAATCAATTCAAGGGTCAAGCTTGATTCTGTTCCTGCTACCTTTGAATTCAAAAACACAGTCGGACATAGGGCGGTGCTTGTGATTCGCAGTAAATCCGGTAAACTATCGGGCAATGTAACAAATACAGACCCGGCTTACGCAAAAGAGGGCTCTCTGGGGGTTTCAAGGGAAGAGGGAACATATCGTAATGAAATTGAATACTGTAAGCCTGTAGAGACGCAAAATATTGCGTCTCTACGAGCTGCCCTCTTAACTAATGAGTTTATGCTTAAAAGTTGCGAGGCGCTCGATGAATCGAAGATAAATCAGAAAAGGATTAAGAATGGGCTTTTGCCAGCCAACTTAATCCTGCTTCGGGATGCGGGCGACCGTCTGCCTCGGTTACCGAGTATCGAAAAAAAATTTAATCTATCATTTGGATGCTTTGTTGAGATGCCGGTAGAAGAAGGTATTGCTCTATTAACAGGGATGGATATAGTGCCGCTTCCAGTGCCTACCAAAAACCTGAAGAAAGACTATTCTCTCCGTGCCGATTTAACGCTGAGGCATATTAAGAATTATGATGGGTTATACGTGCACATCAAAGGTCCAGACCTGCCGGGTCACGATGGGGATGTTCGTGGTAAGAAGGCGGTAATTGAGGCAATTGATAGTCATTACATTGGTTCGATACTTGAAAAGATTGATTTAAAGGATACGATTATCACAATTACCGCTGACCATTCTACCCCTTGCAGATTAAAATCGCATTCCGACGACCCTGTGCCAGTGCTTATATGTGGTGGCGGCGTTAAAGGACACGGACAAACAAGTTTGTCCATGCCACCCTACCTTTTTTCTGAAAGGGCTTGCAAGAAGGGTGTGCTTGGGAGGTTGCTCGGCACGCAACTTTTACCGTTATTAATAAAGCTTGCTACTAAGCTGTGACATTGGTACATAATGAAAAATGAGAAGGCAAACGTATGAAGTACCCAGCAAAGACAGGGAAATCTTTATTGATCCGCCACCAGGTCGCATCCTTGAGTTAATCCATTCCAATAAAAGTAAATTCGGTAAGGGCGTATTACAATACGCCCCTATCATATGCGGCATTCCATTCCGGAAATTTCGCAGCATGGTTCGACGTGAAGTTCTCCAGAAGGCAATTGAATATACAAAAAAAATCACGGGCAACGAGCAACGAGCAACGAGCGACGAAACAATAATCCAGACAGGGTATCAGCCCACCTTTTATCATCCTGGAATCTGGCTAAAGAACCATCTCGCCTATCATATTGCTAAACGTGTTAACGGTACGAGTATCAATATTTCCATTGACAACGACGTGTGTCATGAAAACTGGATATACGTACCCACCCCCACCCACCCCTCCCCCCTCGAGGGGGAGGATAAGGTGGGGGGGCGAGAAATAACGTTGGAAAAGATTGAATTTGTAGAACGGGGTGCTAATCTGGCATTTGAGGCGTTGTCGTTTGGTGATGCTAATAGAGTAATATCTTTCAGGGATAAGGTGCTTGCATGTTTGAACAGGTCCGTCTCTGGGGGCTCAGAAACATTTGAAAAGTTTGCTAATCTTATGATTGACGCCTCAATCCGCCTCAGGCGGACCAATATAGGAGAGATTTTGACCATTGCAAGGCGCAAGTTTGAGGACTCCTTTGGTATCTATAACCTTGAGGTTCCTGTTTCAAAGATATGTGAGTGCGATAGTTTCCTGATTTTCTTCCTGGCAATCTTGTCTGATTGTAGGCGATTTGCCAGTATTTATAACTGTACACTTGGGTTTTACAGGAAGGCGCATAAATTACGTTCAAAGGCACAACCACTCCCGGATTTGATGGTTGACAAAAATATGGTTGAGGTGCCTTTCTGGGCATGGCGTCGGGGAGAGCCAAGAAAACGGCTTTTTGTGTCCGCCGCAGGCGGAGCGGACAATAAACACGTTGATTTAATATACGAGAATCAGGTTGTCTTAGCATTTGATATAGAGGGCAAGGTTGGGGTGGAAACCCAACTTGTAAGGTTAAAAGAACTTGTTAATTCCGGTATTAAGATTCGTCCCAGGGCAATTACAAATACCATGTTCTCAAGATTGTTTTTCTCTGACCTGTTTATTCACGGTATCGGGGGCGCAAGGTATGATGTTATTACAAATTCTTTAATAAAAGATTTTTTTGGGGTTGAGCCTCCTGATTTTTTAACCGCATCTGCAACCTTGTATCTGCCATTTCAGGGATTTGATATTATCCCCCTCAGGCGGACCGACCTCAATGCTCATCGCCTTTTACTTAGAGATATGCATTATAATCCCGAGAAATACCTTGCGGCACATTTGAAAACAGATAAAGAAATAAGCACGTTAATCATGGAGAAGCAGAAAATAATAGGAAGTACATGGATACAGAATCATACAGAACAACTTCGCAATTTCAAAAGAATAAGGGAAATTAACAGCATCCTCGAATGCAAACTTCTTCCTTATTCCGAACAGGAGAAGACCGAACTTAAGCGGATGGAAAGATTAGTTCTGCAAAATGAAATTATGAGAAATAGAACATACCCATTCTGCATCTATCCGGAGTCATTGCTAAAAGATTTTTATGGAAAGCATTCATTACTTCCGGGTTGGTGATTGTTGGTTATTGCCCTTAAATCTGTGAAATTTGCTTGACTTTGCCATTTTACGTTGATAGAATAAAGACTAAAGAAATCCCAGGGTATTCCGATATTTTAAGAATAAGCCCCCCGTTGTTGATACGCTGAATGTGAGTTGTTTTGGTGAATTTTTGGTTTGCATTTTTTACAGTTTAATCAGGATGGTGGAGTGTCACAATGAAGGATAAGGAAATGAACGATTTCAAAAAGATGCTTCTCGAAAGAAGGGCAAAGCTGCTTGGGAACGTTAATTTTATGCATGGTGAAGCATTGAATAAATCAAGGCAAAGCGCCTGTGGTGACCTTTCGAATGTTCCCATACACATGGCAGATATTGGAACAGATAATTATGATCGTGATTTGACGATTGATTTAATTCAGAATGGCGAAGAGGAGGTGCGCAGTATAGATATTGCCCTGGAGAAGATAGAAGAAGGAACCTTTGGGGTGTGTGAGACGTGTCAAAAGAAGATAAATAAGACACGCCTTGTTGCCTTGCCTCATGCAAGACTTTGCATCGAGTGTCAAAGGGTGGAGGAAGTAGGGGGCGGTACAGTATAATAAAGAAGGTCATGAAAAGCAATCTGGAGTTCTGGGGAAGCGCTTTTCTGGGTTTTGTTCTTGACCAGTTCACAAAATGGATTATATTTAAAAAGTTAAAAGAAGCCGGGGAAGTAAGTATTATACCCGGCTTTCTTAATTTGTTGTGTATTGAGAATAGGGGCTCTATTTTTGGCTTTGCTCAGGGCAAAAGTAGAGCCCTTATTTTTTTCTCCTTTATTGCCATTGGGGTTATCATCTGGGTTTACTTTCGTTCTAAGAAATCACTACTAATGAATCTTTCCCTGGGGTTAATTTTGGCTGGCGCTGTGGGTAATTTATGGGATAGAATTATTTACCGCTATGTTAGGGACTTTATAGATATTCATCTCGGAACTGCATATTACTGGCCAACGTTTAATATTGCCGATGCGCTTATATGCTTCGGTATCGGGTTGATGGTACTGGAAACTTACTTCTTTGAAAAGAAGTAATCCTTTAGAGGTGTTTGGATATTTCTATTTAGTTTTTTCAAAAAGGCAGGTTTA
>JACQHT010000155.1 GCA_016198835.1 Planctomycetota bacterium
ATTGGAACAGGTGCTTGCAACCCCGCATCTCGGTGCATCAACCGAGGAAGCCCAACTGGCGGTTACAATGGAAGCCGCCCAACTGACGATAGATGCCCTCACTGGGAAGGGGATACATAATGCAGTAAATATGCCTGTAATTCATCCAGAAGAGTTTCAACGCTTGCGCCCCTTTACCGTACTTGCAGAGAAGATGGGCTCCGTACTTGTACAACTGTCCCATGGAGGATTGCGTTCCATAGATGTGGCTTATTGCGGCGATGTTAGTAATGAAAAAGAAACTGTATGGTTGCTGACGAATAGCTTGCTTGTTGGGCTCTTAAGGCCTGCCCTTGACGAAGGGGTCAACCTTGTTAGCATACCCATAATAGTCGCCGAAAGGGGTATAAAGGTAAACGAAACTATAACCTCCTGTCCCAGCAATTTTACAAACCTCGTTTATGCAAGGATACATACTGACGATGGTGAAAGGTCTGTTGCAGGAACCGTTTTCGATATGAGAGAGGCACGGATTGTGGAGATTAATGGTTACTCCGTTGAAGCAATCCCTGATGGGCACATGTTAATCTTGTTTGGCAAGGATAGACCCGGCTTAATCGGACATGTTGGAAAGATACTGGGAGACCAGAACATTAACATCGCACGCATGACATTTGGCAGGAAGGAAACTGGCGGTAACGCCATCATAGTGCTTAACGTTGACCAGAGTTTATCTCAGGATACGTTAGATGCAATAAGGAGGATTGAAAATATTGAGTCTGTACATCTAATAAGACCGTTGTAGAAATGAGGAGTGCCTATCTCGGATTATGAAATAATTCTGCATTAATTATTTCACACTCCGCAATCAAAAAAGGGGAGATAGAAGATGGCATATCCAAGAATCTTGATTATCGAAGATACTCGTCAAACGGTGGACGACCTCCGAGACTATTTCGAGTTAGAAGGTTACGAAACAGAGGTTGCCCTCAACAGTCAGGTTGCGGTATCAATCATTGCAGAACGGAAAATGAGTCTCGCTTTAATTGGTACAGAGGTTCATGAGGTTCCTGCTATTGAGATTATTAAAGGGTTGCGAAGCGTTGACCCATCACTTCCAATAATTGTAATCTATGAGAACAAGTCTAAGCGGACCGAAGCGGCTCTTACCAAGGCTGGCGCTCAGGATTTTATAGCTAAACCATTGGATAAGAATATTGTTTTACAAAAGGTGAAGAGTATATTGGAACTGAAAGAGGCTGAGCATCTTCCAAAAGAACCGTCTTTGCCTTCAAAAGCCATTCGCCGTCGTGTAAAGAAGAAGTAATGCTAAAAGAGAAACGCCCCTTTTCCTTTTTTGTTTTTATAATAATCCTATTTTGTCATTGCCACATTTGTCTCGCTGCCAGGAAAACGAGTCCTCCACCTAAGGCAGACAAAGGCAGTGCAAGAACAGGCTTAGAAGATAGGATTTCTGCTATCCTTAAAAAGAAGGTTTTGAATAATGCGCAGGTAGGCATTTATGTAGTTTCTCTTGAAAATAACAATAAAATACTGTACAAGCGTAACGAGGAAAAACTCTTTTCTATTGCCTCTAATACAAAGTTATTTACAACTGCCGCTGCGCTTGTTTACTTCGGTCCAAAATACGAGTATAAAACTGTCGTTTATAGAAGTGGCAAGATTTTGCCAGGCGGTGCCTTAGAAGGCGATGTTATTATTAAAGGAAGCGGTGACCCTAACCTCTCCGGGAGGTTTAATGATGGGAATGTAACGGCTGTTCCAGAATCATGGGCGGGTGAGGTTAAAGGCGCTGGTATCAATGCCATTAGCGGGGACATTATTGCCGATGACAGGGTTTTTGACCGTGAATATATACCGCCTACCTGGCCAAGCAACCAGCTATCTAAGTGGTATTGTGCGGAGGTAGGGGGGGTATCTTTCAACGACAATTGCATTGATTTCATAATAGAACCAGGGAAAAAAATTGGAGATTTGGTGAAAGTAACCGTTGAACCTGATACAGCGTATGTCACGATAAATAATAAGTGCAAGACCACAAACAATCCTTCAGACCGTTTTTATTCATTAGATAGGATACCAGGAACAAATGAAATAATCTTAAGTGGAAGACTCTTTGCAAACTCCGCTGTAAGAAAGGACTGGGTTACTATCCACAATCCAGGCTTATACCTTGCAACGGTCTTCAAGGAAATTCTTGAGAAAAAAGGTGTAAAGGTCCTGGGTACAACACGTCTAATAAATTCTGATGAGTACGGTGATACTAAGAGCATTACGGCGATTACACAAACTGTCTCTACAATGGAGCAAACCGTAATTGTTGCTAATACAAGGAGTCAAAATTTTTACGCAGAACAAATCCTTAAAACATTGGGCTTTAACCTGAAGGGAATGGGTAGCTTTGCCTCAGGGATAGAGGTGATGCAGGACTTTATGCATTCATTAGGTTATAATCGGGGACAATATCAAATGGTAGACGGCTCAGGTTTGTCCAGCGGAAACAAGTTTTCTCCAAAAATGATAACCAGTTTATTGGCTTATATGTATAACCATAAATACTCTCGTCCCTTTATGCAGTCATTAGCCGTCCCCGGAGATGACGAAGGAAGCTTGCGTAATAGGTTGCGTGATGTACCGTATAAATCCAGAATACGGGCAAAGAGCGGGTACATATCTGGCGCCACCGCCCTTTCGGGTTACATTGAAACAATGAGCGGCGACGTACTTGCATTCTCTATACTTGTGAATGATTTCAAAACTGGCGCTAAAACGGTTAAGGACATTCAGGATTCTATTTGCAAGGTGCTTGTGGAGTATGGCTAACTGATATAATAACCATTAGCGACAGGTAGACAACGATGTTCATTCCGCCTCAGGCGGATTGAAATCAACGAACATAAAGTTCGTTGTCTACCAGATTTCGCGGCAAATGGATACAATTACTATAAGTAAAATATATTCAAAATATACCCACTTTTATGACTACCTTTTTGGAAGGATTTTAGCACAAGGACGATACAAGGCTATTCAGCTAATGAACCCTCAACCTGGCGAGAAAATCCTCGAAGTGGGCATTGGTACAGGCGTTTCGTTACCTTCATATCCGAGATATTCAAGAGTAGTAGGGATTGATATATGTTGGGAGATGCTTGAAAAGGCAAGGAGGATAAAGTTATCTCTGGGGCTTTCTAATGTTTCACTTTATAGGATGGATGCAGAAAGGCTTGCGTTTGCCAATGGCAGATTTGATAAGGTTATTGCCGCCTATGTTATAACTGTTGTGCCTAACTCCGCCAGAGCTATAATGGAGATGAAAAGGGTTTGTAAAAAAGAGGGGGAAATCTTTGTATTAAATTATTTTGGAAGTAAAGATGGGGTATTATCAAATGCTATTTCATCCATCAGGGAGAAGCTCGGGTTGGGAAAACCGCTTAACCCTGAGAAAATATTAGAAGACGCCAACCTTAAGATATTAGAGATACATAGGGTTAATTTCTTGAACTTATTCCACCTCATTAGATGCAAGAATGCATGATAATTTAGTGGGTAGGGGCAGGTCTTGTACCTGCCATATCAGGGCAACCACCCACCCAACGGATGGCGGGTCTTCGACAAGGGTTGCCCCTACACATTCCACCCTATTGAGAACAAAACCATGAATTTAGTTGCAGGTATTGATGCAGGCTCAACTACTACAAAGGTAGTTGTAATGGAATCTGCCTCAGGCGGAATAAAAATCCTCGATAGCAAGGTTTCCGCCACAGGGACAAATTGTAGAAGAACTGCCGCCTCTCTTTTAGAAAGTATCCTTAATAGTACAGAAAAAACCAGAGGCGATGTTCATTATGTTGTCTCCACAGGTTATGGAAGAAGGATGGTTGATTTCTCAAGTGAGGTCGTTACGGAAATTTCCGCCAATGTGAAGGGCGCCTCATGGCTCATGGCGAGTCGGGAGTCAGCGAGTCGGGAGTCGGGAGTCTGGACTCGTGGACTCGGCGACTCAGGACTCG
>JACQHT010000159.1 GCA_016198835.1 Planctomycetota bacterium
AGACAAGGGGGTGGAGACCCTGATATGAATGTAAAGCTTCAGTACGCCATCGAAACAGCAAGAGCCAACAACATGCCGAAAGAGAACATAGAACGGGCTATATTGAAAGGCACCGGAGAACTGGCAGGTAGTGAACTTCAAGAATGCCTTTACGAAGGGTATGGCCCTTCTGGCGTAGCTATGATTGTGGAAATACTGACAGATAACAGGAATAGAACTGCCTCTGAGATAAGGAAAGTCTTCGATAGATACGGCGGTAATCTCGGCGAAGCTGGTTGTGTATCCTGGATGTTTGAAAAGAAGGGGCTGTTCGTAATTAATAATGCCGATGTAGATGAAGACTCACTTATGACGCTAATCCTCGAAGCAGGCGCAGAGGACATGGAAAAGGTCGAAAATACATATCAGGTAACCTGCGCGCCAGCCGATTTTGAATCTTTAAGGGACGAATTACAAAAGCACAACATTACGCCCATATCTGCGGAAATAAGCTGGATACCAAAAAGCTTCGTTGATTTAGATAAAAGGTCTGGAAAAAGGATTGTAGAGCTCATGGAAGCCCTCGAAGACCACGATGACGTCCAGGCCGTCCACGCAAACTTTAACCTGCCACACGAACTACTTGTAGAAATGCAGACGTAAGGTTTGAATTAATCCTTTAGTCTATTATGAGGGCAAAGAACCGTAAGATTAATTGACTATAATCCTACAGGGTGGATAAAAAGAATAATTTTACTTGACTTCTTTCTTCTACGTAGTAAAATATCCACACTTCGATGACTTGGGACTACTTAAATTTGCAAGCATACCGTCGGGGAGGCGGTGCAATATTCTGGACGATAGCTGTCTATCACCCATCGGTGTGATAGGAAAAAGAAAGGGGGAGAAAAGGCATGGCAGGTAACAAAAAAAACCGTTATCTTTTCGTTTTTGTTCTTGGGATAGTATTTTTACTGGTGGTGCTCAGTTATCTTAAACCCGGAGATGAAAAGCCTGCTCCCACCACTGCTCCTGGAAAAAGGGTTGCCGCCGCAGGGCCATCATTTCAGGAAGTAGCCTCAAAAATATTTGGTCAAGCAGTGGGACCAGATGATTCCGGCGAGAAATATGTATTTGGTCTAACCGCCACATATACAGGACCAGAGAACATACTGCCTGGCGAAGGCAAATATAAGGACCTCTTTTATTTTCTGCCGGTGATACGGTGGTACGACCCCGCACATTATTATACTTCTACGCAGGAGGTTGAAGGCACCTTCAAGCAAGAAGAATGCATAATATGCCACACAGCTCAGACCCCTACGATAGTAAAGGACTGGAAGGTAAGTAGACATGCAACTCCTCCGGAGGGTAAAGAAGGGGCAACCTGCGTAAAGTGTCACGGGTCTAACCACATGCAGTTAACATTACCCACACATGAGACATGCAAAGAATGTCACCCAACCCAGGTGGCAGGACACACTGGTAGTGGGTTAGGAGGCCATTCTTATGCCTTTCATATTAATACTGTAGAGTTTGACTGGCACGTTGGAAAACCACCTGAGGAGGTATCAGCCTGCGCTGAATGTCACGGAATTATTGAAAACAGATGCGATGGCTGCCATACCCGCCACAAATTCTCTGCCGCAGAATCAAGAAGACCAAGCGCGTGCATGATGTGCCATCAGGGTGTTGACCACGCAGAATGGGAAGCATGGATGGGCTCTACACACGGCGCTATTTATGAAGCAGAGGGAAATACCTGGGATTGGAACAAACCAGCTAAGGGTGACAATTACAGGGTTCCATCCTGCTCATACTGCCACATGCGAGATGGCGAACACAATACACAAGCATTCTCAACCACATACAGCGACATGGGTATGTTCCTTGTTGACCGTGGCGCCCTGAAATGGAACTCAAAAAGAGATTCCTGGGTTAACGTATGCAAGAACTGTCATTCGCCGAGATTTGCCAGGGACTTCCTTGAGGCAATGGATGAGGCAATAAACGTGAGCTTTGCAAAATGGCGTGAGGCAGTTAACGTCGTTGTAGGTTGTTACCTCGAAGGTGTAATAGACCCAATGCCTGCTGACCTTGCCCCCGACTGGTACGGGCACTACACATTCAGTTTGTTACCTGGCGGCGAGCCAAGGATGTACAATATATCTAACATAGAAAGACTTGCATTTGAAATGATTTGCTATCAGATTGCCCGTATCTATAAGGCAAGGGCGCATGGGTCGTTGATGCACGCCACGTACACACATGGCGCATTTCCTGCGGATAGGCAATTGACACAAATAAAAGCCGAGGCAAGCAAGCTAAAAAGAATGGCTCGATTGGAAAAACATTATGGCATACAGCATAAGGCATTTGACTTCTGGAAGCATGGTGAATATACCGACTTGCTTACTGGCTGGAAGAGAAAAGATGGTGATTTGCATCCTGAGGAATGTTTGCACGGTTCACATCCATGTCGAGGAGAGTCTCATTAGGTTTTTTATGGATGCAACCTACTTTACTTAGAACACCTAAAAGCGGCGTTAAACCATGTAGCACCGGGAGCGCCGCTTTTTTGTTCTTAAATAATAAATTACTCCTGGAAAGGAGAAAACGATATATTATGCCAATTGTAAAACAACTAACCGTCTTGATTGAGAATAAACCCGGCGCCTTAGCCGATATTTGTTCCATATTGGCGTTGAAAAAGATTAATATATTCGCTTTTTCAGTGGCTGATACAATTGATACAGCGCTCCTGAGAATAGTTGTAAGCGACCCAACGAGCGCTAAAGCAATATTGAAAGAAGCTGGCCACACAGTGCTTGAAAATGAAGTTTTGATGGTGGATATGCCCAACAGGCCTGGTGCGCTGGCAGAAAGTACCCGACAACTCTCAAAGGCACGCATTAATATTGAATATGCTTACGGCAGTGTTGGCGTTGAAGAAGGCAAGGGTATCGGTATCTTATGGGTATCGGATTTAAAAAAAGCTTCTGAAATCGTTGGCGAATGGAGTAAAAGCGTAGCCCTGTCACATTGAATTGGCTCATAGCTGACCGCTTATTTCCGTACGTAATACAGCGCCAAGCTTTTCATTTAGTTTCTGTATAATGGTCTGCTGGAAGGTATCTGCTTCTTCGCTTTTAAGGGTTCTGTTTGGGGCTCGAAATCTCAGTGAAAAGGCGATGCTTTTCTTACCAGGTTCAACCTGCTTCCCTTTATATATATCAAAAAATTCTATTGCTTCAAGGAAATTTATTCCAGCAGACTTGATACAATCCTTTATACTTTCCCAGGTTGTTTTTTCATCAACAACTATCGCAATGTCTCTTGTTATCACGGGAAAAGATGGTAGCCTGGTAAATACCCTTGCTTCCCCTGCCTTGCTCAAAAGCATGTCAAAATCAAGTTCGGCAAGGGCTGGGGTTGAGCCGTGGCTCGTGACTCGTAACCCGTGACTTGTACATATCTCTCCGATAAAACCTAAAACAGAATCATTTAAGAGAATCTTTGCAGATTTCTTTTCATTAAAGAAGTCAAGCCTGTGTAATACCCAACGATAACTATCCGTAATGCCTAAAACCTCAAAGATAGACTCTATTACGCCTTTTAATGCAAGAAAACCATCCTCAGAAAGGATACTCAAAACAGTCTTTTCTTCAGGTAATTTTTCGCTATCCTTTGGTAAATATATCTTGGAAAGCTCGAATATCTGGGTTCTTTCAACGCTATGGTCCTGATTATATTTTCTAACATTAAGGAGGTTTCCGAGGAGCGTTATGCGCAGCCTATCGTCTTCTTTTCTAACTGGATTACGCAAGGACTTATACTTCCCGTTAGACCATATACTCACATTTTGCACGGGTGTATTGTCAACAATACTGTAGGTAACAACTTCAGAAAAGCCCAAGCCTGTCAATAGGTTTCTAACCTTTTCTTCTGCTAATTCTGTCTTATTTTTCTCAACAGCACAAACGCTGATATTAGTCGTTGTAGGTATCTTGTCATATCCATATATAC
>JACQHT010000161.1 GCA_016198835.1 Planctomycetota bacterium
GCATGTCACAACCGAAAGGCTTAAACAGGTTTATAACAATGCCCATCCGAGGGCATAAGGGGTTCCAGAGTTTAAGAATTCAAGAGTTACAGGGACTGAATTAGGGTTGACAATTACGCAAAATGTGATATGATTGCATAATCCGATTTTATAATAATCTTGAAAAAGGAGAGTAAAGCCATGCGAAGCATGCATATGCTATTTGTATTGCTGTTTGCTTTTTGTCTTTCGACTTTAATTGATGGTAAAGTAAATGCCAATGGGGCTGCAGAGTGCTCAGGCGGACGTGAAAAAGTACGGGTATTCATCCATCACCCTCTTCCAAAAAAATCTCGCGCTGAAACCTGCACTGTGACAACCAACGATACCGTCTCGGATTACGGCTTAGCAGGATGGCATATGCCCACAGGTGGGGTAAAGTATTATGTAAATGTTAATAGTGTGCCAAAGACGGTAGGGTCAAGCAATGCTCTAACGGCTATCGAGAACGCCTTCTCTGCCTGGACTACAGCCAGTCCAACCAAAATATTTACTTATGGGGGAAACACTGCAATTAAAGCCGCAAAACGGGACGGAAAGAATATTATTGCATGGCAGGGACTCCGTTCAGCCATTGCCATTGCTTTTGCCTGGTACCGCACTGACACAGGTCAATTGGTGGAGGTGGATACAATCTTTAACAAAAACTACAAATGGTCATTCACACCTTATTTAACCGATTGCGGCGGGGTAAGCAACACATTTGATGTTCAGAACATAGCTACCCACGAGTTTGGCCACTGGGTAGGTCTTGACGACCTCTATGATACCGTTGACGAAGACCTTACCATGTATGGATATGGTGACACATCAGAACTTAAGAAGGATACCCTCGGTACTGGTGATACCGTTGGGGCTACCGCAGTTAGTCCATAGTAAAACCTTAAGGAAGATAAGAAGTTAGGAAGATGGAACTTCCTATCTTCTCAACTTCTTATTTTCCTGTTTATTTGATTCTTTGCGCAATCCCGGCGACGAGGAAATATACCTCGTCCGCCTCCTTCGCAATAATCTGATTTGCCTTCCCTGCAAGGTCGCGAAATCTCCTCGAGAGTGTGTTTTCAGGTACAATACCGAGACCAACCTCGTTTGAGACTATTACAACATCAGCGGATGTCTCTCGACAAGCCTTACAGAGGTTCTCCACCTTTTTAAAGATGTCCACTTCCTCTCTGGAAATAAGGTTTGTTAAATAAAGCGTAATGCAATCAAACAATACAAAATCAACCTTTCCATCCAAATCCTTTATAACACCATCCGCATCCAAAGGAGATTCGATAACCTGCCAGCCGTTAGGTCTTGACGCCTTATGAATCCTTATCCTTTCAGCCATTTCATCATCTAACGCCTGAGCGGTCGCTATGTATGCAACCCTCTTATAATTTTTTGCTATTTCCACTGCGAAGGCTGATTTACCGCTCCTTGCCCCGCCGAGTACGAATATTATTTTTGCCATAAGTTAATTATTTTATCCATGTGAACATACTGGTAGACAACGGACTTTATGTCCGTTGATTTCAACGAGGATAACCCTCGTTGTCTACCTAATTGATAAAAAGCACAAAAGAAAAACCACTTCACTTATCTCATTAACTGCCCCAAGGGTATCGCCCGTCATCCCGCCAATTTTGCCTTTTAAATATCGTATAATTAGTAATGCAATAAAAATAACGATGGCAAAAGTTATCAGTCCATTTATTCTGCAAAAAAACCATAATGGAACGAGGGGAAATAGGACAGAATAAATGGCGTGTCTCAGACGCACATTGTCAATAAAAACCTTTCCCGCTCCTTCTTCGTTGCGGGCATAGGTGCTCAAGGCAGAGGCGAGTACCTGTGTCCAGCGTCCAACGGCAGGCATGAGAAAGAGCGCTACACACTTCTGCGAAAACCAAAAACTACCCTCACGGACAAACAAGTTTGTCCATGCCACCCCTTCATAAATGAGGCTGTGAAGGCATACATATTTAATGCCAACAATACAAATAAGCCCAAGCACACCAAACGTCCCTATGGTGCTCTGGCGCATTATTTCGAGTCTCTTTTCCTTATCGTAACCGCCAAAGATACCATCACAGCTATCAGCAAGCCCGTCAAGATGCAGTCCGCCCGTTATGGCTATATAGACTATTAAAACTAATGCGTCTGCTACAGAGTATGGGAACCACTTCATTAATATGAAATAAACTGCTACAAGGAATGCCCCGATAAGCAATCCCACCGCAGGGAACCAGACCATCGTCAGGCCCATATTTAACGGAATAATCTTATTCCTCGGGTCAATGGGAAATATTGTAAGAAATTTAATTGCACAAAGAAAATCTTTCATAGGAACTTTCGCCATGGCGAATCCGCCTTTGGCATGACAAGATTATAAATAATTAACACCTTATTCTCAATTCATAATTAAGAAAGAGATTTGGATTGCAAAAAATGAAAAAATTGGGTATACTATATATAGGATAGAATTTATTAAATATACATACTTGTAGTGATGGTTTACGCTATGTCCAGAAAAAGAAAAAATCACATAATCTTAACGCCAAATGCAAGGCTGGTGCTGGAACGCAGATACCTCAAAAAGAATACGTCTGGAGAGGTTATAGAGTCTCCTGAGGACCTGTTCAGGCGTGTTGCTCGGAACATCGCACAGGCTGACGCACTTTATGACAAAAATGCCGATATAAAGGCTGTGGTAGAGAAATTCTATAAGCTCCTATCAAAACTGGAATTTTTGCCAAACTCCCCTGCCCTTATGAATGCTGGCAGGGAGATGCAGCAGCTTGCAGCATGCTTCGTCCTGCCTGTAGAGGATTCTATCGAGCAAATCTTCGATACTATCAAGCAAGCCACGCTCATCCACAAAAGCGGTGGCGGTACAGGATTCTCCTTCTCAAAGATAAGGCCAAAGAATGA
>JACQHT010000160.1 GCA_016198835.1 Planctomycetota bacterium
GAATTAGAAAAAAGAAAGGTTCCTATCTTAAAACCTATTGGAGGGCACGCCGTATTTATTGACGGCAGGGCATTCCTTCCACATATTGCCCAAGAAGAGTTTCCTTCCCATACGCTTTGCGTCGAGGCGTACATTGAAGGCGGGGTAAGGGCAGTTGAAGTGGGTACCTTGCTTGCTGGTAGAGACCCAGATACAGGGAAAAATGTTTTACCGAGACTTGAATTAACAAGATTGGCAATCCCTCGAAGGGTTTATACAACAGAGCACTTACTTTATGTAGCCCAGATATTTGGCAGAATATATAATAGACGTGAAAATATAAAAGGTTTGGCATTTACGTACGAACCCAGATTCCTTAGACACTTTCAGGCAAGGTTTAAGAGGGTTTGTTGACAAAGCTCAACTTAACGGTGAAAAAGTTTGTTGTGATGATTGTTAGAAGTATAGAAGATTTCGTTAGTTAAGACTCAGCACGAGATTTCTCAAAAAAATTAACTTTTTTATATTGACTTTTTTTTGTACATGGTTATAATACTGAATCTTCAGAGATGTAGAAGTACACTATTAACCGAGAAATAGCTTTCTTGAATTTAGTTAGACAGTTTTGGTGTGAGAAAGGAGGTGGTTGGTTGGTTAAGAAGTATACGGAACTCTCAGTGTGCCAATTGTGACGCAGAGCGTAACGGTAAGTGGAGAACAAGTAGATTTTAGCGCACAACATAACAACGATAAAACTAAAGCTACTTAGGCGCTAATTTGAAAGGAGGGAATATAACATAACCATGAGTAAGACATTAAAAGTATTATTAATTATAGGAGTAGTTGGTTTAGGTTCATTTTTTGCATCCAGCGGGGTTGTGAAAAAGGAATGTCAAGCCGTTGAAATTATAACCCACTGGGTACCACACGAAGTTTACGGCATGCCTGGAGAACCAGACAATTCAGGAAAGGTATTCTTTTCTGGTTTGAGAGCAAAATACATGGGCGCTCCAAAAGATGGACCGCCATGGCCAGGCAAATACGGCAAGTTCTATCGAACACTTCCCGCATACAGGTATTATATCCCTGATGCAATGTACAACCCGGACCATCTCAGGCCTCCAAACCCAATAAAGGGCGTTTTTAAACTCACAGAATGTCTTGGATGCCATGAGGTGTTGACACCTGGAATAGTCAGGGACTGGAAAAAGAGCAGACATGCCACCGTTGAGCCAAGACCTACGGGCTGCGATTCTTGCCACGGCAATAACCACCAGAAGCTTATAATGCCCAGTTCAAAGGCTTGCGGTACGGAGGATTGCCACGAACAGCAGTACAACGAACAGGCCCAGGGCGGTATTGGTTCACACGCTTCTTGTTCGAGCTTTGCACAGGTAGAATGCGCATGGTCAATTGAAAGGCCGCCAGGGGATACCGCTGGTTGCGTTTTCTGCCACACGAGCGCAGAAGAAAGATGCAGCACATGCCACCAGAGACATCAATTCGAAGTAGGGACTGCAAGACGCTCAGAACAATGCAAGGCATGCCACTGGGGTAAAGACCATAGGGATTGGGAAGCTTATGACATCTCAATTCATGGCGTAGTATACCAGACGAACAAGTGGAACAAGGAAGAGTTCGACTTTGATAAGAAACTTGCCGACGCTGATTACGTTGGTCCAACCTGCCAGTATTGCCACATGAGGGGTGGACATCACAACGTACAAAAATTGTCCACGGTCTACACGAGCTTGACTATGTCAATGGTTGACCGAGGCGCTCCAATATGGGCAGAAAAGAGAGCCGCATGGATAGCCGTTTGCGACGACTGCCACTCACCAAGATTTGCAAGGGAAATTTTGCAGGCTATGGATGAGTCTATAAAGGACGCAAGCATGAAGTATCGTGACATGTTCCAGCTTGCAGAAGACCTTTACAGAGAGGGTATCGCCGAGCCAATGCCAAAGGACCTTGCGCCTGACTGGTCAGGACAGCACATCTGGGCTTTGAAAATCGGCGCATATCACGGCAAGGAATTTGGAGGCGAGGAAGGTGAATCCGGCGAGTTCAGGATGTCTAACTGCGATAATATCACGAGGCTTTGCTTTGAAGCCGTTTCATACTGGCAGACATACGTTGCAAAGGGTATGATGCACATGTCATGGAACGATGCTACATACTGCGATGGTTCGTTTGGTATGGACCGTTGGCTTGTGAAGGCTAAAGAGGACTCTACCAAGATTAGAAGACTTGCTGCCCTTGAAAAGAAGGTCGGTATCACTTGGGTACCTGAAGATTACTGGAAACATGGCGAGTGGCTTGACAATCTTACCGGTTGGAAGATAGTTAAGGAATTCCCCGGAAAGACCATATTTGACCTCTGCCCAGAGCCAGGTTGGCTTGATACGCACCATGCACCAGTAGAAGAGGTTGAATACATCAACAGGAGGCTCAAAGAACTTGGTATGGAGGCTGGAAAGCACACGGTTCACGAGACAGAACATCATGAGGAACATCACTAAAGTATGTTCCCAATAGCTCAGACTTCGCTGAAGACTCTGAGAGCTGTTTGTGTGTTATCTAAGAGCTGCACGGACCGTCTTAAAGTTATGATGGTTCCGTGCAGCTTCTTTTAAGGTTTTTGATTAGACTGACACGGAGTGTCATTCGTAGCGAAGCGAAGAATCCCGTCACTATAGCCTTAAACGTAAAAAAACCCACCAGAGAGGTGGGTTTTTTTCTGTTGTAAGTAAGCGATTTACTTTAATTAAACTTGCATAGGAGTTTATTATGTTTTATTTTAGTAAGACATGGTCTATATTCGTTATTGCATCACTTTTTGCGACTTCAGGATGCCTTTATACTGCGCAGAAACACTTAAAAACGGGCAACGATATGCTTAATCAGGGAAAGCTTGATGAAGCGACTAATGCATACAAAAAGGCTGTAGAAATCAAGCCCAACCTTCCAGAAGCTCATTACGCCCTTGGAAATGCTTATTTAGAAAAAGGGATGCTTGAGGACGCTGCTAAAGAATTTAGAAAGGCTATAGAACTAAATTCCAATTATCCCGATGCCTATAAAAAACTTGCGGAGACATATAATAAAATTGGAGCGCCACTTGATGATTATACAAGGTGTATAAAGGCAATTGAGCGCAATCCCAATGATGCCGAAGCGCACATGGCGCTTGGAACATACTTTCACAGAAGAAACAAAATAGAGGATGCTATGGCGGAATATAAGAAGGTCTTAGAACTTGAGCCGTATAATGCCTTTGCGTATTTTAACCTTGGTGTCGTTAACCACGACATGAACCTGCCAGAAAGGGCAGTACCGCTTTACGAGCGTTCAATAGAGCTTTATCCAGAATATGATAAAGCACATTTCAATCTCGGTGTTGCGTACCAGGATATGCAAAGATATGAAGAAGCCATAGAGCAATATAAAAAGACCCTTGAAATTAACCTCAATTATCCAGATGTGCACGTGAACCTTGGTCTCTTATATTTTGCACAAGGGTCTATTGATGAATCAATGAATAATTTTAATAAGGCTATAGAGATTAACCCAAATCTTGCAGAACCTCATTATCTTTTAGGCGTGCTGTACGGGAAGAAAAACGATTTAGACCATGCTTTATCTGAGACAAAGACTGCTGTAGAGCTTGACCCAAATCATGTTCATGCACGGTTTAATCTGGCGTCTTTATACTACATGAAAGGAATGTTAGACGAGGCGTTGGTTGAGTATAAAGAAACAGTAAAGCTTGACCGTTCGTATGCAGACGCCTATTATAACCTTTCGAAGATTTACGAGGTAAAAGGAATGGCGGCAGAGGCAGAACGAACATTTACCGAATATCAGACCGCAAAGAAATCAGAAAAGGGAGGCTCATCGGCTGCTGTCATGGAAGGAAAGTTTGAAGAAGCTGTTATTCCTTTTAATGATGAAATAATGGAAATGGACCGATAGAAATATTTTTTCTTGCCTTCCTAAGCTCAAAATGCGTTCATCCGGGACAATTAATTTCTGACCCTTAGCGCTAAACGCTGGTTCAATCTTTAAGATTGAATCAGCGTTTTTTTGTTTGACACTATTTTTGCTAAATGGCATACTGAAGAAATGTGGAATGGAGATTGCGGAATGTGGAATAATAAAAAACAATCCAAAATCCGGAATCCAAAATCCGAAATCCTGAATCTGTTGATAAGACGCCTTAGTACGGTTCTTTTTGTCTTATTTATCGGTTGTCAGACGCAACAGATAATTGTTAGCGGCACGTTCACCAGTCCCCAAAAAGAATACAAAGTAGTCCTTCCAAAAGAAGGATGGTCCTACCAGAAACAAGGGATAGGCGAAGACCTTGCAATGTGGAAATCAGCCGCAGGTGGTGATGAAAAGCAAGTCTGTCGAAATGGCATTTCGTCCTTTGCAATAATCTCCCGTCGACAAGAATATGGCAAATTACCTCTGGATGTCTTGCAAACCCATCTTTTTATTGGAATTAAGGATAGGAGGATACTTAGCAAGCAGAACGTTACCTTATCCGAACAGAGGGCGTTACACACTGTTTTAATTGGTGAAGTTAATGGTAGCGAGATAAAGATAAGCTCTTATGTGGTAGCAAGGAAAGGTTGGGTTTATGACCTGGTTTATTGGGCACAGCCTCACTGTTTCGATGAGGCACTTGACGATTTTGAAAGAATGGTTAGAAGCTTTGTGTTTATAAAAAGCAGTGACGAGTGACAAGTGGTGAGGTGTTAGTCAAGTGCCACTGGTTTTTAAAATCTTATGCTTAAAAAAGCGTTAGTTTCTTTAGATGATTGGTTACGAAGGTTTGTGCGGTCTGTGGGGATAGTATTCCTGCTCACTGTCAAAGGAATAGCAGGGATATTCGTCCCTCCTTTTAATTTTATGCTTGTTGTTAAAGAGGTGGACAACATTGGAACTAAGTCGCTGATAGTGGTTGACCTCATGGCACTATTTGGAGGGATGGTGCTGGCGCTCCAGACGATATATGGTTTGAGAGAGTTTGGCGCTGAATTATACGTTGGAACGGTAGTGTCACTTTCCCTCGTGAGGGAACTGGGTCCTGTTTTCACTGCTATCATGGTAGGGGCACGCGTGGGTTCTGGTATTACCGCAGAAATAGGCTCAATGCAGGTTACCGAGCAAATTGATGCGATAAGGGCGCTCGGGGCTGACCCCATAAAAAAGTTAGTTACGCCAAAGATAATTGCTTCCGTGCTTGTCCTTCCCCTACTTGCCGTTTCAGCGGATGTTGTAGGTATCTTTGGTGGATTGGTAGTATCTATCTTTGAACTTAATATTGACTATCATTATTATCTTGAGAGTGTATGGGATACAATAAAAATCTCTGATTTCTTAAGCGGAGTGGGTAAAACCATTTTTTTTGGTTTGATAATTTCCATATTCGGATGTTATTATGGATTTAGTACGTATGGTGGTACTACGGGTGTAGGAAGGTCTACAACCGTTGCAGTGGTTACTATATCGGTGCTTATCCTGATTAGTGATTTCTTTATTACAAAGTTATTTATGCTTATTTTCTGAGATGGACAGGGTGGCATGGACAAATTCATTTGTCCGTGCCCGTGCTTATCTACTCAACTTGCACGGATAAACAAGTTTATCCATGCCACCCCCGTTTACGCAGGCTAAAGCTGCTAAAAAAGATGGAGATGTCTGATAATCATATTATAGAATTTAAAGATGTGCATAAGTCATTTAATGGGCTGCCTGTTCACCGGGGCATAAGCTTCTGTGTTAAAGAGGGGGAGATATTATCACTTATAGGAGGCAGCGGCTCAGGGAAAAGTGTGCTCTTGAAAGAGTTAATCGGGTTGCTGAAGCCGGACAGTGGAAATATTTTTGTAATGGGCAGGGATGTCGCTCGAATGGAGGAAGAAGAACTGCTTGAGATACGCAAGCATGTCGGGATGCTTTTTCAGGGTGCCGCCCTATTTGACTCCTTAACGGTTTTTGAGAATATTGCCTATCCACTACTGGAACATTCAAAAATGGGATGGTTAGAAATAAGAAGAAAGGTTGCAGAGAAGCTGAGGCTTGTTGGACTTGAGGGAATTGAAGAAAAACTGCCTGAAGAATTAAGCGGTGGTATGAAAAAGAGGGTAGGCCTCGCAAGGGCGATAGCTACTGACCCAAAGATTCTCCTCTACGATGAGCCCAATACGGGGGTAGACCCTATTAATGCTCGAAAGATAAATGACCTGATGCTGGATTTACGGGATAAAACGGGAGTTACTTCGATAGTAGTGACACATGATATGTACAGCGTTAAGATGATTACCGACCGTATTGTAATGCTTTACGAGGGAAGAATCATTGCGGAAGGAACGTGGAAGGATTTCGAACATTCGAGTCTTAAAATAGTAAAAGATTTCTTAGAGGGAAATATTTGTTAATGTGGAATTCGGATTTCGGAATGCGGAGTTCGGAATAATTCCGCAATCCGCACTCTGCATTCCGCAGTTGGAAGGGGTGATGAGCCATGTTTGGTAGAGAACAGGCAGCTGCTATAAGAGCGGGTTTTTTCGTAGTTATTGTATCAGTTGGTATGGCTGTAATTATCTTTGTGCTCGGCACCGAGCGGGGACTTTTCAAGCAACGGTACGAAATTAAAACCACCTTCTCTAATGTGCGTGGATTAAGGGAGGGCGCGCCCGTCAGGCTTGCAGGGATGGATGTGGGGGAGGTAGATGCTATTCTTTTCCCAAAAGGCTTGGCAGAGAAGAACATGGAAGTTGTTATGCGGATGAGCAAAGGTGTGCAAGATAGGATTAGAGAGGATTCTGAGGCTACTATAAAATGGCTTAGTTATGTTACGGGGGATTCCTACATAGAAATTACCATCGGAAGCAGTGATAAGCCTGCGGTGAAAGAAGGGGGCTACGTAATGGGGATTCAGCCGATAGATTATACTGCCGCTTTCGAGGGAAGTATTAACACCCTTAATGCAGTTGCGGGGAGGTTTAAAAATTTAGAGGGGGGGGGATTCTTTGATGCCCTTAACGATGCGGCAAGGTCAATCAGGGCATTTGGCGAGGAAATTAAGGGTGGAGAGGGTCTAATGCACGCCATGATTTTCGATCCCGAAGGTGGCAAGATTCTCAGTAGCGTGTCAGAAAGCGTTCAAGAATTTAAGAACGCATCCAAAAAGTTTGCGAAACTGCCGGACAGGATTGATGAACTCCTTGCACAGATTAGCACCAATAAAGGTCTTTTATACAGCCTTTTGTATGATGCAGAAAAATCTAAGATGTTAGATGACCTTTCTGCTACCCTCGCCAATCTAAAAGATATTACTGACAAAACAGCAGCAGGCGAAGGCACCCTCGGTGCAATCATTAATGACCCAACGCTGTATGACGATTTAAAGATGTTGTTGGGAGGGGCAGAGAGGAGTTATGTGC
>JACQHT010000009.1 GCA_016198835.1 Planctomycetota bacterium
GAACGACCTCAAGGGCAAGCACATAATCCCTTGTAACACCATACTTTAAACTGGTCATACCACCGGCGCATTCCGCCACATTTCCTCCTATAGTTGAAAATTCAGCGCTGGATGGGTCTGGTGGGTAGAATAATTTGTACTTTGCTGCCTCGTTCTGGAAATCCCTTGTAATTACCCCTGGCTCCACGGTAGCTATAAGGTCTCCCGGTAGTATTTCGATAATCTTATTCATCTTCATGAGGTCTAATACTATACCGCCATAAATAGGTACGGCGCCTCCTGATAGACCTGTTCCTGCCCCACGAGGATAAACTGGGATGAGATATTCGTTTGCAATCTTCAGTGTTTCTGCTATCTGATTTGTCAAAACCGGCTTCACAACAACGTCAGGAATTACCTTATCCTTTGTACCGTCGTATGCGTAACAGATTCTATCTTCTATCTCGGCAAAGACCGCATCCTTACCCACCTTACCTTGAAGCAACCTTAAGAGGTCTGGTTTAAGTGAGGAACGAGGCTTTAGCATTTCTTTTAGCGTTTTCATATTTCTAATCCACAAGCTGGCTTTGCTTGTCCTTAGTCTATCAAATCAGAATAAAGTATATCAATAACCTAACCCTTTTTCAATTGACAATTTTGAAGCGTGATTGATATAATTTATGTTGACGTAAGGAGGTATCAAACTTGGAAGATGGCAGTTTGTTCTTAATATCACACATACCAGAGTTTCTTTTGCTTTTTCTCTTACTCTGTTTGTCTGCATTTTTCTCCGCTTCAGAGGCGGCGTTATTTTCACTTACCAGGGAAGAAGTGAAGGGTCTAAAGTCGGAACACTCGCCTATTAATAAACTTATAACGCAACTACTTGATGACCCAAGATCATTGCTGATTACAATCTTGTGTGGAAATATGCTTGCAAATATAGGCTATTTCAGCTTGTCTTACGGACTGATTAACGACATCATTATTAAGGGCGATTTCGGTGTGGTACTGGCGGTTGGAGGAGTAAGCATCGGGGTATTATTGGTTCTAATAATACTGGGGGAGGTGATGCCGAAAAGCATCGCAGTAAAAATCCCGCTCCGTATCTCCCAACTCGTTGCTCTACCAATATACTTCTTAAAGAAGGTACTACTGCCCATCCGCGTACCATTGAAGTTTATAGTTGACGGCTTGCGTTTCATCTTCGGTAAAAAACACGATAAAGAAAAGCATGTAACGGTAGATGAGCTAAAGATGCTTGTAGAGTTCAGTGAAAAGCAGGGAATGGTTGATAAGCGTGAACGCAAGATGATTCATGCTGCGTTAGACTTTGGTATTATTCAAGTTAAGGAAGTCATGGTCCCCAGGGTTGACGTTACCTTTTACGACCTCGCCGACACTGCAAAGGGTTTTATGAGCCTGGTGCGCCGAATAGGGCATAAGAAAATACCCGTTTACGAAGACACCGTAGATAACATTGTGGGTATTATCCATGCCAAAGATGTCTTCCTGAATCCCAATGCTAACCTGAGAGATTTTGTACGTCCAATACAGTTTGTGCCTGAGTCTCAAACCGTAGAAAGCCTTCTAAGGCAATTTCGCAAGCAACACACGCAGGTGGCAATAGTGGTTGATGAGTACGGTGGAACTGCCGGGCTTATAACCCTTGAGGATATCCTTGAGGAGATTGTAGGGGAAATATTAGATGAGTTTGACCGACATGAGGAACCCATAAAGAAGTTAGATGGGAGCAGGTACTTTGTTGCTGGCAACCTTAATATCTATGACTGGAGCGACCACTTTGGAGTCGAATTGGAAGCTCCAGAGTGTGACACGGTGGGAGGGTTTGTGGTATCACTACTTGGCCGCATCCCACAAAATGGCGATAGGGTGGAGTACAAGGACTTTGTCTTTACCGTAGAAAATGTAAAAAAAAGAAGGATTACAAGGCTGCTACAAGAGTCAGGAGTCAGGCGTCAGGAGTCAGGAGTCGAGACTCAGAACTTACAACCCAAGACTCAAGACTCAAGAAGGTTTTGACAATGATTGGATATTTTTTTGTCGGACTATTTATATTGTTCTCGTTTCTTTATTCTGGCGCAGAAACGGGTGTTTACTGTATCAATCGCATTAAACTGCGCTACAAGGCAAACCGCGGCTTGTGGGCGGCAAAGACTATTCACAGGCTCCTTGAGGATGCCCAAGCCCTCGTATGCACCATCCTTGTTGGCAATAATATTGTGAACTACGCAGCAACAGCCTTCTTCATTTTTGCACTGGAAAATACCTTCTCGCCGCATAAGGCAGAACTGCTTGCAACGCTAATCCTTACACCCATTATCTTAGTATTCGGTGAGCTGCTACCGAAAAGCATTTTCCAGGAAAGGGCAAATACTCTGCTCTTTAAGTTTGCGCCAATACTGGATGCATCGTCATATATTTTTAAGCCTGTTGTTGTTCTACTTACAAAGATAAACAGAATACCCCATTTCTTTCTTAAGGATACAGGGCGGACAAGAAACCCATTCTTTAGCCCGCAGCGATTGGGATATTTTCTTAGCGAAGGAGCGGAAGCAGGTGTGGTTACGCCGTACCAAAACCTCATGGCAAAAAACATCATGAATCTGGGTCAGGTACCCTTAAGAAATGTTATGATTCCACTTAAGGACGTTGCATTAATCCCCAGCACCATAAGCGGACAATGCCTAACCAATATTGCACGTACAAGAAAATTCTCTCGACTCCCTGTTTATGAGAACTATGAAAGCAATATTATAGGGATACTTAATCTCTTCGACTTCCTCAGCACAAATGGTTCAAAACCCGACATAAGGGGCATTATTCGCGGGGCTGCATATCTCGATTCCAATATGCCAATAGACGATGCCCTCCTTAAACTCCAGCAGTCCAAACAGCACATGGGAATCGTCATTGACCAGGATAAAAAGGCTGTAGGCATTGTAACGATTAAGGACCTCGTTGAGGAGATTGTTGGAGAGTTGGTAGTCTGGTAGCAATAGAGTTACGAGTTATGAGTTGAGAGTTAAAGGGAAAGAATATTTATTCTTTTTTAACTCAAGACTCGCCACTCTCAACTCCTGACTCTATGGTGGAGAGGTGTCCGAGAGGCCGAAGGAGCGCGCTTGGAAAGCGCGTAGGCGGGTAAAACTGTCTCCTGGGTTCGAATCCCAGCCTCTCCGCCAATTTTTGTCTTTGCCAAAAATTGGCAGAGAATCGAAAATCGAGATTCGAGATTAGCTGTTAATAGATTTTCGATTCTGTCAAATTTCGATTATCGATTTTCAAAACTATGGCATTCATATTTGAAAAATTAGACGTTTATAGGAAAGCCGTAGATTTTGCTGACAAAATCTGCGAGTTAACGAGGGATTTTCAAAAGGGTAATTATTATTTGCCTGATCAATTAAATCGAGCATCCCTGTCGGTATCTACGAACATAGCCGAAGGCAACGGTAGATATCATAAAGCAGAGAGAATAAATTTCTTTAGAATCGCTCGTGGCTCTGCGTTTGAGTGCGTGCCGGTTTTAGAGATATGCAAGCGAAAAAAACTAATCAATGAAGATATGAATGAGACATTGAAGCGGGAAGTGGAAGATATCTGTAAGATGTTGTCTGGTCTAATAAATAGGTTAATAGGTTGAGTAGATGTGGATTAGGGGGGAATTCCACCCGCCGAGCCAATCGCGCGCAAAATCAGTTCGGATTTTTTCAAATACACACCGCCAGTTAGAAAAACTAATCAAAGTTTGGTTATTTATAGTTAGATAAAATAAGTTAATGGCTTACAAAAAAGGAGAAAAAAGTGAATGTCCTCATTGTTTACTACAGCACGTACGGCAACGTTTACAAGATGGCGAACCTCGTAGCCGAAGGTGTTAAAGAAGTGCCCGGAGCCGAGCCTCTCATTCGCAAGGTGCCAGAACTAATCCCCTCGC
>JACQHT010000164.1 GCA_016198835.1 Planctomycetota bacterium
ATCTTTCCTACCGTAAATACCTTCGCTTTTGTATCCTTCAACCCCAAGGGTTAAAACCTCGATGGTTTCCTTATCAGGGTCAACAATCCAGTATTCTTTTACCCCTGAGCGGGCATAGAGCCTGCTTTTGAGCCTTTTATCTATATGCTTTCGTGACCGCGAGAGTATTTCTATAATAAGGTCTGGAGCACCTTGAATATTTTTCTCTGTTATAATGTTGCTTCTCTCCTTAGAAATAAAGAGGATGTCAGGCTGAACTATATCATATTCAGAAAGTAACACATCGCATGGGGCATAAAAAATCTTTCCTAAATCTTCTTGCCTTATAAATTCCGATAAGATGAGTGTAAGGTTAAATGAAATCTCCTGATGTTTTGTAAACGGCGATGGTATCATGTAGAGGTCTCCTTCGATAATTTCGTATCGTTTATCCGCTGGCAAAAGAAGGTAATCCTTATAGGTAAATTTCAGCGATTCTGGGATTTTTGTCATGATTTTCATCGTTCAGCACCATGAGATACGGATTGAAAGGGATAATGTGTTTTGATTATTTCAAGGACGAATTATATCACAATTTTGTCGTAAATCAAGACCCAAAATCTTAAAGACAGCTTTAGTAGTTGACAGCGAAAAAAATAGATGATACGATACGCAAGACGTATCGGAATTTGTGGGTAATCAAGACTCAGGCATAAGCAAAAGAGGGAGGTAATTTCATGGCGATAGAATTTGCCGGGATTGGGGGCAGCCAGGCATACGACCTGCTTAAAAAGGGTACGATTTCTGGTAAAAGGGTGGGAGAGATTGCCACACCTTTTGGGCTTTCACAGCCCATATATCAACTCAGTGAAGGGCCTACAGATTTCTACTTCCTCTCACGGCATGGGGAAAAAGGTTACACCTTTACTGCAACTTATGTCAATTACAGGGCGAATATTTATGCGCTAAAAGAGCTGGGAATCAAGCAGATTATTTCCTGGTCCGGTCCCGGTGCTATAAACACAAAATATCGTATAGGTCAATATGTAGTTATTGACGACCTTATAGACGAGACTAAACAGAGGAAATCAACATTTTATGAAAACAAGGGCTGGGGCTTTATCAGGCAAAGCCCCGTGTTTTGTCCGACGCTTCGGAAACTCGCAAGCGAGGCGTTGACAAACCTGAAATATGACTTCTCTGATGGGGGGACTTATGTATGCACAGAGGGCCCAAGACTTGAGACCCCCGCTGAAATAAGGAAGTATGCATCATTTGGCTGCGACCTTGTTGGGATGACGCTCGCCCCTGAGGTCTTTCTTGCAAAGGAACTTGAGATGTGTTATGCGGCAATCTGCTACGTCACTAACTACGCTGAAGGTGTAACAAGCAAACCTTTTAAACCAGGAGAACTATTTGAAGGGCTATCTGATGAAGAGGAACGAAAAGCCGTTGGAAAAGCAGTTACTCAATTCCCATCCCTCCTCAGGGAGATTGCAAAGAACATCGGTAATGCGCAAAAGATATGTAATTGTCAGGATGCCATGCAGCGCTACAAAAAGGCAGGCATTATTGGAAGTGACTGGCATGAATGGGTAAAGTAGAGATACATTCGCTTCGCTCAGTACAAGCATGTTCATTTTGAGAGCAAAATATCTGTTACCTGTGCCTGAAAAGGCGATAGAAAATGGCGCATTAGCAATAAAAGAATCAAAGATAGTGGCTGTGGGTAAATATCCAGATATTCACCGTGACCCGCCTATGGCGGGCTGTCCTGTTATTGATTTGGGCGAAAGCGTAATCCTGCCGGGGCTTATAAATTCCCATACACACCTTGAACTGACATCACTCCATGGTACTATAAAACCAACAAAGAGTTTCACCAATTGGATAATGAAGGTCGTTAGAGCGAGACTGTCCTGGGGTGAGGGAAAACTCAACAACTCAGTGCAAAATGGAATTACGATGTCCATGGAATCTGGCACGACAACCCTCGCCGATATAAGCACTACAGGACATGCCTTCCAGAAGCTTAAGTGTAGCCCGCTGAGGAAAACCATCTTCCATGAGGTTATTGATTTTAACCCCTCCACCGCAGAAACAACTGCTCAAGGTGCACGAGAAAAAATCACAGGCTTTCCATGCGATAATCTACTAACAATAGGTATATCACCACACGCACCCTATACAGTATCCGAAGAACTCTATCGCAAGTGCCTGGAGCTTTCCCGTGAACTGAACATTCCTATCTGCACACACATAGCAGAAACGAAGGATGAGATTGAGTTCCTTGTTAGAGGTTCTGGTAGTCTTGCGAGCCTGCTCAGGGCGCAAAACATGCTGGACGAATCCGCCTCAGGCGGACATCCACCGGGTCTTTTACCTGTTGAGTATTTAAATAATGTAGGCTTTTTGAAGAAAGGTAGGGGCGGGGTAACCTCGCCCCTACTTATACATTGCAACTATCTCTCTGATAAAGAAATATCCATAATTAAAGAATCTGGCGCAAGTGTTGTATTTTGTCCGAGAAGCCACAAATTCTTTGGGCACGAGAATCACCCATTCCGTGAACTGTTGTCGAAAGGGGTCAATGTAGCACTTGGTACCGATAGCCTTGCAAGTAATAGTTCGCTCAGTATACTCGATGAAATGAGGTTTTTATATGAACATCATCCTGACCTTAAACCACAACAAATTCTTTCTATGACAACAATAAATGGCGCCATGGCATTAGGATTAGAAGATAAAGTAGGAAGGCTTGAAGAAGGTTTTGAAGCGGATATAACGGTAATTGATGTGCAAGGGAGCAATCCCCCCCACCCCCCCTTTGTTAAAGGGGGGAATGGGGGGATTTATGAAAGGCTATTTGGACAAGCATCGAGAAATATATTGACAATAGTGGCTGGGCAGGTTTGCTACGATAGACACGGGGTTTTTCACTAATAAACCTCGTTGTCCACTTACTACTTCGATTTGTCCATAATTTTATTGATGCCATGTTGTTTAATATTTAAAACAGACCACTTATCAAACCCCTTTGCCACCCTGTAAGTAAGGAAGTATGCAAGAGGAGAAACACCGTTTGTAAACTGGTCGGATAGCAGATGTATAATATATCCCAGTGTGGCAAAGGATAATGTCAGATTTAACTTGCTCAGGAAACATGTCAAAATCAAGATTATAGCAAGCTCGTGGGCATGAAAGAAGAAATAGAAATGCGTGCCTAAAGGCGCAGGATGTAACCTATCAAAATGATTCAAAAATCTCTTAACGCTAAAAATCCACACATTGACTTTTATGTAGTCATAGAAGTGGTCAACATCAATAAGCCAGCCGGTTAAGAAGCAGGCGATACTGGGTGATAACGCCCCAGTCAGGCTGTATACCACTGCTCCACTTATTGTTGAAACCACGAAGTGTTTAAATGGTCTCATTATAAATTTAAGCCCAGTTGATACCCCTCATGCACAGCATCATGAATATTGCTCGGCTTCTTAGCATCCCCGATAATGTGTACGTCCTTTACCATGTCTTTTATCTTGAAGAAGACATCGTTATTGGGGTCGAAGCCTGTAGCATTTATTACCACGTCTGCCTCGAGAGCCACCTCTTTACCATCGCAGTTGGTAATTATTACCTTTGTTGCCGTAATTTCTTTTACGCTTGCATTAAGGTATATTTTAACTCCGTACATATTTAGCTTTTGTAAAAGTATAGCTCTGTTTATGGCATCCATTTCGCCTGCAGGATATGAAAGCCTTTCCACAATAGTTACATGTCGTGCCTGAGGCAGATTCGCCGTGGCGAACTTGCCCTTTTCTGCAAGGAACTCGGCTATCTCACATCCTACAAGTCCGGCGCCAATTACAACATTGTTTTTTCCGCCTTCTTTACTGCCAAATAATATTTGTCCGGGGCTTAACACTTCCCTTCCGCCACTTATAGGGGCGGTCAATTTCTTCAGTTTTACCCCTGTAGCAACAATTACTACATCGGTGTTATTGTTTTTTACGGCATCCTCGTTAAGCTCACATTCCAGCTTCAGTTTTATGGAGGATTTTTTAACGCTTCGTTCAAGAAGTTCAAGAAATTTGTTCCACGATGTTTTTCCTGGAGCTTTCGGTGCGGCTTTCAGGTGTCCGCCCAGCTTAGGGGCTTTTTCTAATAATGTAACTTCGTGTCCTCGTTTTGCTATGGCAAGTGCAGCAAAT
>JACQHT010000162.1 GCA_016198835.1 Planctomycetota bacterium
GGTACGAAGGTTCAAGATTTTATTCCCTCACTTCACACTCAATTACAAAGTTGTAGGGGGACGTTCGGCTGAGCTCAGTCGAAGCCTTTGATTTATCAAACCCTGATTCATCGGGCACGATAAATCGCCCCCCTACAGCCACGGAGGATGCCTTATGTAAGTGCAACAGGAATTCATTAAAACTATTCCTTGTGCCTGCCTTACCTTCAATAGTTATACGCCGTCTTTGACCTTCGGCTGAGCTCAGGTCGAAGCCCTTTTCTTGTTTTGCCTCCAGCTTGTTAAGGACAATATCATCCGGTACAAGCCAGCTAATCTCTCGAAGCATTTCAGACCAATCAGCCTTAGGTGGACTGGGAGCGTTAAGTGTTTCAATAAGAAGCATTCTTGCAGTATGCTCTTGCCTTTCCCCTTGAAGAGTATTAATATTTTCTAACGCGGGACTCAAGTATTCAAACGCCTTTAAAGTAGTTAGTTTTGTCCTTTGCGTGCAAAAGTTTGATATAGACATCCATAGATACGAACCCAAAAGCATTAAGAGCAATATAATAGAAGCAACCTTTAATATCCTATCTATATGCCAAATACCTTTTCCAACGATTTTATCCTGTGCTAAAAGATTGACCTTCGATTGTCGTACCCCTGCAATGGCAAGACCAATAGGGATAACCAAAGAAGGTATAAGACTCTGAAATTCAGACATCTTTTCATCTGGCAGGGAAATCTCAAGCCCATCAGTAACGCTAAAGACCTCTACCCCAATATCAAGTTCTTTTGCAAGCAGGCTTGCAAGGTTTCTCAAATCTTGTATGTCTCCACTCAAAATTCCCTTGCTAACCTTCTTTCCTCTATAATGCTGCTTAAAGTAAAGGAAGGACCGTTTGACCTCAGCAGTTAGCCTTCCAGCATAATTTGTTGTGGTTACTTCAGCGCCTGGTGTAAGGGAGAATTCTCTGGAGAAAAGCAAAGAGCTATTGTTTACCATGACAATACAGGCATTTTTAATGCCTACATATATAAATGCTGCTGTGTCCTCTTCACCACATTCCTTACATTGCCCAATTGCGTGAAATAGGGCAAGAGGAACGATTGTTAATCCTCTTAAGCATATACCCATGCCTTCCATTGTACGTGAGTGTTCTTTTACAAGTCCATGCGGCGCAGTCACAATTAAAACAGCAGTCTTCTTGATACCCCCCTTGTCTATTTGTCCCACCACATCGAAGCCAAAAGAAGCATCCAGAAGCGCTGTTTCGCCACCCTTGCTCGCCTCCCTCCTTGTTACCGCATACATCTCTTGTTTGGTCATGGGCGGTAACAATACGATTCTGTGTTCAATAAGGGGGTCGGAAACAACCCCATAGATTTCTTTGGTATCAAGGCTCCCAATAACATCCTTGACTTGTCCACCAAAATGATAGGCGGACTCGCCAATCTTTTTGGCGAGCTCGACAGCGTTAGCATTGTTCATACAACCCTGGGGATAATCAAGTACCGCAAATTTGGTAATCTTCATACCAATGGCTGAACTGACTATCTCTACCAATTTAACCTTAGAGCAAGTAACTTCCAATCCTACTGTAGTCTTTGTTTTAAATGCCATATTATTTTCCCAGGTGCGCCAATGAACTATACAAAGGAAGATACATGGAAAGCGCTATCAAGAGCACTATGCCACCTAATCCAACCACCATTGCAGGTTCGAAAGCAGCCATCACCTTTTTTATAGTAGCAGGCACCTCACGGTCGTAATATTGGCTTACCTTAGCAAGCGCCTTGTCCATCTCACCGCTCGTCTCACCAATTTCAACCATACGAACCACCAGGGGAGGTAACTCGCCGCTTACCCTTAAAGGCTCTGATAAACGTTGTCCAGCACGAACGGCATCCCTTGCGTTCTTTACGACACGTGCAAGTACAGCATTTCCCACGACTCCTTCAACCACTGTAAGTGCATGGGAAATATCTGTCCCGGATGCAAAGAGTATACCGAGAAAGTGGGCGAAACGTGATAAGGCAATCTTGCTGATAAGGGTTCCAAAAATGGGCAAACTCAGCTTTGTTCTATCAACAAAAAGCCTTCCTGCATTCCATCTCACAAGCAGATAGTAGGCAGTTACTATCCCTACTACCCCAAGAGCCATGAGTGGCCAGTAATCACGGAAAAGCTCACTTATCGTTATAATGATTCTTGTAGGCAAGGGGAGCTTGACATTCAAATCAATGAGTATCTTTGTAAACTTTGGAAAGACTACTGTAAACAAAAAGGCAACTAAAAGGGTTGCTGCGGAAAGGACAATGGCAGGGTAAATGATAGCCTGCTTAACATTTCCTTTCATTTCTTCTTCCCATTCGAGAAATGCTGTTAAATCGTGCAATACGGCATCAAGGTTTCCTGACACCTCTCCCGCCATTATTATATTACAATATAATTGGGAAAATGTACCAGGGTGTCGCATAAGTGCGTCTGAGAGCTTTGCGCCAGAGCGGATGCTGTTATATATATCTTTAACGACTGCCCTGAAAGTAACATTATTGGTCTGCGCCTCGATGTCCTGGAGTGCCTCAAGGATAGGGATACCGGCAGATAGTGCGCTTGCAAGATGCAGGCTAAACGTGATTATCTCCCTTTTCTTGACTCTTTTTGATACGAATGGAGATTTGTGGATTTTACTCTTTCTGGTAGGTTTAGCTGAAATGAGGTAATAACCAGACATGTGGAGGGTTTTTGCTAATGAATACTCCGTATCCGCCTCCAGGGCGCCATTAATTGTCCTTCCGTAATCATCCTTTGCCGTGTATGTAAATTGTGGCATCGGAGTCATTCTTTCTTACCTTTTTGGGAAAAAGGTAGGTTACCTTGATGTCACCCTTAGTACTTCTTCCAGTGTAGTGATTCCGCCTCTTACCTTTTCGAATCCGTCTTCTCTCAATGTCTTCGTTCCCTGCACAGAGACTGCCATTTTAATCTTATCAGTATCAGCCCTCTTTGCTATTAATTCCTTGACCTCCGGCGTAACGACAAGCAGTTCAAATATCCCAATACGTCCCTTATAGCCGGTTCTACCGCAATTTCCGCATCCTTTGCCCTTATAGAATAGTACATTATTAGCCCTATCCGTCCAACCTATTTCTTTAAGGAGGGCATCATCTGGTGTGGTTGGCATCTTACAGTTATTACAAATAACCCTTACCAATCTTTGAGCAATGACCGCAATAAGGGATGCTGCCAGCAGGAAGGACTCAACCTTCATATCAAGCAAACGGGGTATAGCCCCCATAGCATCGTTTGTATGCAAGGTACTAAAGACAAGATGCCCTGTTAGTGCAGCACGTACAGCCACCTCAGCCGTCTCGTAATCCCTGATTTCACCAACTAGGATTACATCGGGGTCGTGTCTGAGTATTGCTCTTAAACCAACGGGAAAGGTCAAGCCTGCCTTTACATTTATCTGCGATTGACGGATTATTGGAAGCCTGTACTCTACAGGGTCTTCTATTGTAATAATATTTCTGGAAAGTGAGTTAAGATATGATAATGTGGAATAAAGGGTTGTTGTCTTGCCAGAGCCAGTAGGTCCTGTAACCAGGATAATTCCATGTGGATTTTCTATAACCTTTCTAAATAATATGAGGTTATCGAGGGAAAGGCCGAGATGCTCAAGACCGAGCACAAGCTTTTCTTTTTGCAGGATGCGCAAGGCAAGGTTTTCACCCCATACTGTTGGATAGGTTGAAACCCTGAGGTCAATCTCTCTCCTTCCGATGTTAAACTTTGTTCTGCCATCCTGGGGCAATCGTGATTCAGAGATATTCATGTTGGACATAATCTTTATGCGGATTGTGATTGCAGACTGCAAACCCTTGGGGAGGGAGGGCCCTGAGCGCAGTACTCCATCAATCCTGTAGCGAACCCTCAGGAGTTTCTCTTCGGGCTCGATATGAATATCAGTGGCATTTTCTTTCAGTCCGAGGGTAATGAGTTGGTCAACCAACCTGCTGAGTCTTGAGTCAGGAGTCTTGAGTCTTGCGTCATAAGCCTTGACTCCAGACTCTGGACTTTGGACTCTGGACTCATCCTCTGCCAGCCTGATACTTTCCTCAAGGAGGTCATTAGTACCTTTGGTTATTCCTATGCATCTTGCCACCTCATTCCCTGTATAAAAACGGTCTATCGCCATGAGAATATCAGTCTCTACTGCTGAAACAGCTTCAACCGCACAGTTTGTCATCCGTTGAAGTTCATCTATGATTACAACGTCAAAGACGTTCTCCATAGCAACAACAAGACGACCATTTTTAATGGACAAAGGAATCAGGATATATTGACGGGCGAATGATTCGGGCACAAGTTCAAGTGCTTCTTGTTCAACGGCAGGACAACTTTTTAGCTCTATATGATGTGCGCCTGCCTCCGCTGCAAGGGCAGAGGCGACGGCATCCTGGGTTAGAAAGCCAAGTCCAACAAGTACCATGCCAAGGAGTTCCGAAGTCCTTTTTTGCTCTTTTAGCGCCAGGTCAAGTTGGTCTTCGGTGAGGATACCAGCGTTAATTAGCCTTTCGCCGAGGCGCAAATGGTTTTTGACTGCCATGCCCCACCACCCTCGAAAGTTCGAAATTCGAAGTTCGAATTTCAAAAATGCTATTACCCGATTTGCGTCCCGATAGAAGAATTCTTTCGTCGCCCCATGAGCATGTAGCAATGAGACTGCCATCGGGACTGGACTTGCTTTTGGCTAAGAATTATACAGATTCATCTTTTCATTTGCAAGTAACTTATTACAAACTTTTTATTCGGATATAAGCGATGGTTTAATACCGAATAAATCTTGACAAAGCAAATTCATGCGATATACTTGACTCACAAATTTCCAAATAAAGGTAATGGGTTGGAGAGGTGGAAAACGTAAAAATCGTGAGTATCAGTGACGGGGTGTGGTTAAAAGGTAAGGGTTTTGGATGTAAATAGTTAGCCTCTAAAGGCAACGTTCTAAAAGCTATAGAGTGCAACGGTCGTGTCGTTACGTTTTACATTGATAAGG
Source organism: Planctomycetota bacterium (assembly GCA_016198835.1). Lineage (GTDB taxonomy): Bacteria > Planctomycetota > Brocadiia > Brocadiales > Subterrananammoxibiaceae > Subterrananammoxibius > Subterrananammoxibius californiae. Next base: position 5,043 of record JACQHT010000162.1, read on the forward strand.
TCGGTGCACTCCAAATATCATGAGTCAATACTTATCCCAATGCCCTGCACCTTTACAATTTCGAGCGCTTCTGTCTTTGTGAAGCCTTCCTGACGTAGGGCGCTATAAAAATTGTGCACTAACTTTGCCTGTATGCTTTGTAACTCCTCAACATGAGGCAACGCCTCTTTTAAATATGCCAGACCATGCTCGGTTTCTATTTGTGCCATTAAACGTCTTAAATGTTCTTCCATATCCAAGCCTCGCTTTCTGGTTAAAGCTGGTGAGACTATATATAGTATTAATTAAGTATAATTATACCATAAGTTGACTATTTGTCAAATAAATTTTTAAAAAATTTATGGATTTTCTGACTGATAAATTAAAAGAACTTAAAGAAAGCGGGTTGTTTCGGGACTTAAAGACCGTGGAAGGTGCTCAAGGTCCGTACCTCAAAATAGCTGGGAAACAATATTTGTCTTTCTGCTCTAACAATTATCTCGGGCTTGCCGAGCATCCAAAGGTAAGGCAGGCGGCAATAGAGGCGATTGAGAAATACGGCTGGGGAGCCGGGGCATCAAGGCTTGTCTCTGGAAATACAGCGCTCCACGAAAGGCTCGAGGAAGAAATTGCACGGTTCAAGCATACGGAGGCTTCTATCATCTTCCCCACTGGATACATGGCAAACATCGGCTCTATATGCTCCCTCGTATCACGGGAGGATATTGTTATCGGGGATATACTTAACCATGCGAGTATCGTTGATGGGTGTCGCCAGTCAGGAGCAACTTTTCGCTTTTATCCCCATTGTGATATGGATAAGCTTGAACACATCCTTAAAAAGGCTTCTGAGTATCGCAGAAGGCTCATCGTAACTGACAGCGTTTTTAGCATGGATGGAGACCTTGCTCCACTACCCGAAATTATTGATTTGGCGCAAAGATATAACGCAATAACCATGATAGACGAGGCGCATGGAACAGGCGTCTTTGGAAAGGGTGGCAGAGGTGTTGCGGAGCACTTTAACCTTGACGGCAGGATAGACGTTGTCATGGGCACATTGAGCAAGGCTGTGGGGAGCCTTGGTGGTTTCGTTGCTGGCAGTCGTGATTTAATAACATATCTCAGAAACAAGGCACGGAGCTTTATATATAC
>JACQHT010000163.1 GCA_016198835.1 Planctomycetota bacterium
CCATTCTCCTCGATTACAGGGATTCCCCCGCCGCCTGCGGCGATTACTACCTCCCCTGCATCAAGAAGCCTTCTAACCGATTCCCTTTCTACTATTTCCAGTGGCATTGGAGAAGGAACAACCCTGCGGTAGCCACTCTGCCTGAGGCGGATATCCTCAACCATATTCCAACCACGTTCCCTGCTAAACCTTTCTGCTTGCTCTTTTGTATAGAAGGGTCCGATGGGTTTTGTTGGGTTGTGGAATGCAGGGTCGTGCTTATCAACGATTACCTGTGTAAGAAGGGTAACAACACACTTCTGGAATCCCTCCTTTCTCAAGCGGTTTACAAGGGACTGTTGAATCATGTAGCCCATAGCCCCTTCGGTATCCGCCACGCAAACACCTAAGGGAAGTTCTGGAACAAGGTTCCTTGCCGCCTCCACCTTGAGAAGTTCATTACCCACCTGGGGTCCGTTGCCGTGTGTGATTACAACCTCCAATCCGCCTGAGGCGGATTTAAGGCAGTACATTATGCCATCGAGGCTTTTTCGCGTATTCTCAAATTGCTCCTCAATTGTTCCCCTTTGCCCTTCCCGAATAAGGGCATTACCACCTAAGGCGATGACTATTATCTTTTTTTTGTACTTCACTTACCTTTTTGGATTTCTTAGTAGACAACGATGTTTATCATCGTTGAAATCAACGGACATAAAGCTGCAAGCCCGCCATTTTGGGGGTGGGTCCGTTGTCTACCCACTGAATTTCTCAAGCACATCGCTTAAATTAGGTCTGCCAATTTCCTCGATATCATATACAGCCCTTACAGATGGTTTATTAATCTTTATGACCTTTCTTAGGTCAACGGGGGTACCGATAATGACGGCGTCACAATCTGTGCGATTAATGGTCTCCTCAAGCTCTTTTATTTGTTGGGGACCGTACCCCATTGCAGGAAGCAGGTTGCCAATATTTGGGAATTTTTCAAATGTTTCTATTATGCTGCCAACGGCAAATTGTCGTGGGTCAACCAAATGTGCCCCATATTTTTCTGCTGCGATGGTTGCGGCGCCGTATCCCATCCCACCATGGGTCAAGGTTGGGCCGTCTTCTATGGCTAAAACATTTTTCTTCCTTATAATTTCTGGCTCTTCAATAGATACTGGTAAAGCGGCATCAATGATTATGGCGTCTGGATTTTCCCATTTAGCGTGCCCCTTTACTGATTCTATATTTACCTTAGTGGCTGTATCCTCCTTGCTGACCATTATCACATCTGCCATAAGGAGATTGGTTTCCCCAGGATAATACGTCAACTCGTCGCCAGCTCGATGGGGGTCAACAAGTGTAATTAAAATATCTGGCAGTAAAAAAGGCATATCGTTATTTCCTCCATCCCAGACTATCATATCTGCCTCTTTTTCTGCCTCTCTTAAGATTGTTTTGTAATCTACGCCTGCATATACAACAGTGCCTCGGTCTATATGAGGGAAATATTCTTCCATTTCTTCTATGGTGCAATTGTTTTTTACCAAATCTTCGTATGTGGCGAACCGCTGCAACTTCTGCCTTGCTAAATCACCGTAAGGCATAGGGTGGCGGACAACAACAACCCTTTTACCTATATCCTTGAGTATTTTACATACCTTTCGAGAAACAGCGCTTTTACCACACCCGGTTCTGACGGCACAAACCGCAACAACCGGGACGTTACTCTTTATCATGGTGCGTCTGGTGCCCATTACAGTGAAGTTTGCGCCTGCTGCCATCACCTGGCTTGCCTTGTGCATTACATAGTTATGCGAGATGTCGCTGTATGAAAAGATTACCTCATCAACATTGTGTTTCTTGATGAGCCCTATTAAATCTTCCTCAGGGTGGATTGGGATGCCATCCGGATACAATGAGCCAGCCAATTCGGCTGGATACAACCTATGCCCAATATTGGGTATCTGGGTAGCGGTAAAAGCTACAACTTCACAAGCTTCGTTACTTTTGAAGCATACATTAAAATTATGAAAATCCCTGCCTGCGGCGCCCATTATGATTATTTTCGTTCGTTTCATAGTTTTTGGGTTTTAGAGATTAGCTCTATAGTAAGGAAGAGATAGCTTGCGTCCTGAAAGAGGTGAACGACGATGTTCTCTCAACATGACATCGTCGTTTGCAACGGTTCCATCATGGTGATGAGCAAGTCTGAGGGAATTGAAGGCTCGTATTACTCTTTCTAACGCAGACTTGCCTGTCTGCCGTGCCAACGGCACAGGCAGGCTTTTTTCCTCATGCCACAACCTCAATGCTGTCGCAGCTTCTAATAACAGCCCTTTCTGCCTCTCAGTAAAGACAACCGCCCTGCCAGGGACATACTTGATGTAATCGGCAAATCTTGCAACCAGTCGTTTCTTGAGTTCGGGAATCCCTGTGCCATTTAAGGCAGATATTTGGCAGATAGGTACAGAGAAATGGGGTTGTAATTCAGAAATATTCAGTGCGGAAAAAAGGTCTATTTTATTTACAACGGGAATAGTTTCCACCCTCCCCAAAGACGGCGGGCTTTCAGCTTCAAATCCCCCCTTCCCACCTTTACTAAAGGGGGGTATAGGGGGGATTCCGAGAGATTTGATAATCATGAGATCGTCTTCATTCTGTGGTCTTGAGTTGTCAAAAACAATTACGGCTATATCTGCAGCTAAAAGCCTGCGTAATGATTCATTGATTGCAAGACCTTCAATTGCATCGTTAGTATTCCTGATTCCTGCTGTGTCTGTTAACTCAAGGGGTATTCCGTCAACGGAGATAATGTCTGTTACGGCATCCCTTGTTGTGCCTGGCTCGTGGTGAACGATAACACGCTCCTTGCCAAGCAGGGCGTTAATAAGGGTTGATTTGCCGGCATTGGGACTGCCTGCAATAGTTACCTTTAGTGGATGAGACAGGGCAATGCCAAATTCAGCAGTCTTAAGCAACCCTTCAATTGCGGAATACGGAATGCGGAATGCGGAATTATTCTGCTTTTGGCATTCCGAAATCCGCAATCCACATTCCGCAATAGCAGTTGATAGCGCCCCTTTGTACTGGTCAAGAA
>JACQHT010000011.1 GCA_016198835.1 Planctomycetota bacterium
CCATGAAACATTGGGAGGTTGAACGAGAGATAAAATTAAGAGTTAAAAAAGTCTTTGACGAAAAAGGTATAGAAATACCTTATGCCAGACAAGTGGTTTATCATCGTAAAGATACGTCCTTCAAGGAAAAGACCAAATAATGCAACGATTTATGCAGGGGTGGGGTAACCCTGCCCCTACCTTTCTTGAGGCAATTAAATGTTAAAGGTTAACGAAATCTTTAAAAGTATTCAGGGCGAATCTACCTTTGCAGGATTACCATGCACCTTTGTACGTTTGTCATGCTGTAACCTGAGATGTTCTTTTTGCGATACAACGTATGCTTATGAGGAGGGAGCAGAAATGTCTCTGGAGGAGGTTATCCGCATAGTAGAGAATCTTGGGTGTAATCTTGTAGAAATTACAGGCGGCGAGCCCCTTTTACAAAATGATACGCGTACCCTTGCAGACAGTTTATTGGGGAAAAAATATCAGGTGCTTGTGGAGACAAATGGCAGCCTGAACATAGACCTCCTGCCATACGGGGCAATCAGGATAATGGACATAAAATGTCCTGATAGCGGTATGTCTGATAAGATGGACTGGGATAATATACACAGATTGAGACCCGCAGATGAAGTGAAGTTCGTTGTTTCTTCAAGGATGGATTACAACTGGGCAAAAGGGATTATAGACCGTTATAAGCTGACAGATACGGCAGTGGTACTCATAAGTCCTGCTTTTGGTAGTATCGAACCTAAAGAAATCGCAGAATGGCTGATTGAAGATAACTCGAAGGCTCGGCTGCAACTCCAGATTCACAAATACATTTGGCCCACGGTAGACAACGAGGTTTTACCTCGTTGAAATTACATGCCATGTTAAAAAAAGATAGTGCCGTAGCGCTGGTAAGCGGCGGCATGGATAGCTGTGTAACAACAGCCGTAGCAAACGAAAAATTTAGCCTTGCCTTGCTTCATATCAATTACGGTCAGCGTACCGAAAAAAGAGAATTAAAGGCATTTACAGATATTGCCTCCTATTACGGCGTGCCAGAAGAAAGAAGACTTGTAGCCAATCTCGACTACTTCAGTAAAATCGGCGGTTCCAGCCTGACTGATAAAAAAATTGACATTCCAAACTTAATTGTAGGGGCATGTTTCAAACCAGCCCCTACACACAACGAAATCCCCACAACTTACGTTCCATTTAGAAATGCACAATTTCTTTCAATCGCAGTCTCATGGGCGGAGGTTATTGGCGCAGAGGCTGTATTCATCGGCGCTGTGGAACAGGACAGTCCGGGTTATCCTGACTGCAGGCAGGTCTTTTACGATGCATTCAATAAACTCGTAGAGGTAGGCACAAAACCAGAAACACATATAAAGGTTGTAACGCCATTGATAGGAATGAGTAAAACCGAGATTGTCAAAAAGGGCATTTCGGTTAATGCGCCCTTACACCTTACCTGGTCATGTTATAAAAATAATGATGTCGCCTGCGGCAAGTGTCATAGCTGTGTCTTAAGATTAACGGCGTTTTCCGATGCGGGGGTAAAGGATACAATCCCATACTTGCTTTAAAATCAGAGCCTCTCACTTCCTGTCATTCTGAGTCCGCCTAAGGCGGACGAAGAATCTCACGAGGAGATTGCTTCATCACTAACGCCCCTCGCAATGACAATAAGCATGTCATTGCGAGCCCTTCGCTTGTCATTCTGAGCGTAGCGAAGAATCTCCTCTTCACGCTCAGGGTAAACTCCGCGAAGCAATCGCATTTCTATCGCCCCTTTCCCCTCTATAAAGAGGGGATTAAGGGGTGTGTATTTACCTTCCTCTCATTCTAAGTCCGCCTAAAGCGGACGAAGAATCTCATTATATTTGCCTTTTAACCTTTTCACCTCTTAACCTCTTAGCCTCTTAACCTTTTAGCCTTTTTACCTTTTTGCCTCTTTGCCCATTTTTTATTCAAATCACCAAATCAATCATGATTGTGACCGCCGTCATATCCCTGTCCACCTCGCACGCACCAAACATAGGAGGTGAAGGACTTCTCTTCGCCGTTGCCGTCCAAGTCACCACCGCCGAAGCTCACGCGCCAAGCGTTACTGGCAATGCCGGCAAGGGTGGTAGCCGACCAGTAGACGGACGACTGCACATTGAGAAAGGGATGACCGGCAGGAAGGGTAGGGGGACCCTGTGTCGAATCAATTAGGCTTTCCAGCTCCTCAATCGTAGGCAGCCTCCACCCTCTACGACCACCAACAACATTGTTGTAGCAGTGGTAGATTGCAGCATACCAGTCCATTGTATCAGTATTTGGCGACCTTTCCCAAACTAGCCCTGTCTCCAGGTCCAGAACTGCCTCACCGTCCAATACCAGTTTAAACCGCTGAGACGCAGGCAGTTTCTTATACCACGAAGACGGCTTGCCGTCCAGTTCGTTGAAAAGCTTCGTTGTATTTAATTTGTCGAGGGCAAAGGCAGGCGCATTGAACCCCATAGTGAATATAAAAGCGCCCAGTAATAATAAACCGATTATTTTATGTCTTTTCATTGTGTTCTCCTTTTATCAGATAGGGCAGGGTAACCCTGCCCCTACAAATTTTATGAAATTTTTGACCGCTACAACCATTCACTCATTGCATCAATAGATAACTTAATATTTTACGCTATGTAACCACCTCCTTTCTCAAGTTCTCTGCATAGACACACCCCTTAATCCCCTCTTAATAGAGGGGAACTTGTATGTATGTGTCCCCTCTTGATGGAGGGTAAACCCTTCTTTTCTCCCTTCTAAAAAGAGGGGGAAGGGGGTGTGTATTCTCTCTCCCCTCTGGGGAGAGGGATAGGCTGAGGGGAGATAAAAAACTTGTTGGAATCGGGAAAAATTTGTGACGTAGGGGCAGGGCTTGTCCCAGCCCTTTGTTGGAAAATGGGTAATCCACCTCAGGCAGACAGGGCGAGGAGACCTCGCCCCTACAAAAATTGGTTTTAGAAAAACAAAAAGACCTACTCTTTCGAGAGAGAGAGAGAGAATATATATACATTGCCAACATTCCTTCCTTTTGCTTGTTATGGGCTAATGTGTTTGGACGTAATAACTGTGTGGATATATATCAAACAATTTTTTCTTTGTCAAGGATTTTTAGCAAATTTTTGAGATTCTTCCCCTCGCCTTAATCCTCTCCCACGTGGGAGAGGGAAGGGTGAGAGGGAAATCTTTCCTTCAATGATGTTAAATATCGTTGTCTACCGCCTCAGACAGTTCGCTATAACGCGGAGGTAGGGGTTCAATGTATTGAACCTTTGCCTATTCGATTCCCATTCTTTAGCGGGCTTAACGTCAGGTGTCCCTCGCCTAAAAGGTCGTCAATTTCCTTGTAAATCCTTTCTGTTGGAGAGATGGAGAATGCTCTGGGGAGTTTTATGGTGACATGAAACTTATCCCTGATTACTACGTCAATGAATACAGGGCAGGAACCTTCCCGCCCAACAGATGGCGGACAGGCATTAGCTAAAAGAATCTCTCGGAGGCGGTCAAGCATTCCTTCTTCGTGCTCTGTGCAGTTAAGTCTTATCGTTGTTATCCATGTTACTTTTTTATGTACATCTTTTACAGGAATTATCTCAGAAATTCTGATTGAGGGGGTTTCGTTCAACTTGTTTAAATGCCCTCGCACGAATACTATTTCATCCTGATTGAGCAGCGTGCTAAATTCCAACAATTGTCTCTTAAACAACACACACTCTACAGTGCCATCGAGGTCTTCGATTGTAATATAGGCTATAGGGTCCCCATTCTTTGTAATACTATTCCTAACAGACGTTATAACACCGCCAAGCAAGACCTCTTCACCATCCGTGAGTTCCTGTAAGTCTGCAGAAGACGTGCTGGAATATCTCATGACAATCTCTTTAAGTCTTGATAATGGATGTGAGGTCACATAAAACCCGAGAGTTTCCTTTTCCACCTTGAGGGTATCTTTTTGAGACCATGGTTCTACCTGGGGTAGCGTTTCTCCAATAATTGATTTGCTATCTAAATCCCTGGAATCTCCAAAGAGGCTCATCTGTCCGGTATCTTTATTCTGGCGCATTATAGCCCCTATTTTGAGCGCCGAATCAAGAACTGTTAGAAGTTGGGCACGGTGCCCCGGCAAGGAATCAAAGCAACCTGATTTGATAAGACTTTCGAGCACCTGCTTATTAACCACCCGAAGGTCCACCCTACTACAAAGGTCGTAAAGAGATAAAAACTTGCCATCTTCCTCACGAGCTTCAAGAATTGATTCAATTCCCTTTTCACCCACATTCTTAATTGCCCCGAGACCGAACCTGAGCTTTTTCTCTGTCACAATAGTAAAATCCGAATGGCTTTCATTTATGCTGGGTGGCAGAACCTCGATGCCCATTCGACGACAATCCTCCAGGTAGCCCATTATTTTTTCAGTATTTTGCTTCTCACAACTCATCTGTGCAACCATGTATTGAGTGGGATAATTAGCCTTCAGGTGGGCAGTTTGATACGTGATAACGGCGTATGCGGCAGAATGGGACTTGTTAAACCCGTAGCCTGCGAAATATTCCATCAATTCAAAAATCTGCTGAGCAGTCTCTGCAGGAATCCCATTTTGAATAGCCCCCTGAATAAATTCGTCCTTAAACTTTGCCATGACCTCTGGCTTCTTCTTGCCCATAGCTTTACGCAGATTATCTGCCTTGTTCAGTGAGAATCCTGCCAGCCTGTTTGCAATCCGCATTACCTGCTCCTGGTAAAGTATTATGCCGTAAGTCTCTTTGAGGATAGGTTCGAGGCTGGGATGCAGATAGGCAACTTCTTCTTTGCCATGCCGGCGGTTAATAAACGAATCCACCATTCCACTCTGGAGTGGTCCGGGTCTATAAAGTGCAAGCAGTGCCATGATGTCTGAAAATCTGTCGGGTTTTAGTCTCTTAAATATCTCCTTAAACCCGCGACTGGTTTCCACCTGGAATACTCCTCTAACATCGCCACGACCTAACAATTCGTAAGTTGGTTTGTCATCAAAAGGAATCTCTGAAATATTAATTTCCTTTCCATGCCCATTATTAATGGGCGCCCCTTCGGCTGAGCTCAGGACAATGCCTTCCTTAATTAATTTAAGCGTCTTATCAATTACTGTAAGCTTTCGTACACCGAGGAAATCTGCTTTGAGTAAGCCGATTTGCTCTACCAGTGTAACATCGTCAAATTGGGTTGTAACAACATCGCCATTTTTAGCCAGCGGGACATACTCTGTAAGTGGTTCATCAGCGATTACTACCCCTGCGGCATGTGTGGATGCGTGTCTGCAAAGTCCCTCAAGTCTTCGTGATATATTGAATAGCTCCCGAATATGCGCATCCTTTTCATAACGCGTCTTTAGTCTTGATTCTTGTTCAAGCGCCTGTTCGAGGGTAATGCCTGGGTTTGCCGGGATGAGTCTGGCAATTGAGTCAACCTCAGAAAGCGGTATCCCCATTACGCGACCTACGTCACGGATTACCGCCTTTGCCTTCATTGTGCCAAAGGTAATTATCTGGGCAACTTTGTTGTCGCCGCCGTATTTCTCCTTAACATATTGAATAACCTTTTCCCTTCCTTCTGCACAGAAATCAATATCGAGGTCAGGCATACTTATTCTTTCCGAGTTAAGGAACCGCTCAAAAAGAAGGTCGTTTTCAATCGGGTCAACGTTGGTTATCCCAAGCACATAAGCAACAAGGCTGCCAGCCCCTGAGCCTCGTCCTGTGGCTGGGATGTGATTTTGAATGGCAAAGTTTATAAAATCCCAGACAATGAGGAAGTAATCGGCAAAACCCGTGTTCTCAATTACGTTAAGTTCATGGTTCAGACGATTACCGATTGTTTCATCTATTCTCCCATATCTTTTTAGCGCCCCTTCCTTGCATATTTTTTGGAGGTATTCTTGATTCGTAAAGCCACAGGGCGGAATAAACCTGGGCAGGTGCATCTTACCAAATTCAAGTCTTAGATTGCATCTTCTCATTATCTCGGTAGTGTTTCCAATGGCTTGGGGAAAGTCTTTAAAGATAGTCTCCATTTCGGTGGGGGATTTGAAGTAGAACTGATTTGTTGCAAAGTGTAACCGTTTGGTGTCCTGAAGGGTTTTACCTGTGTTAATACATAAAAGGACGTCGTGCGCCTTTGAGTCTTCTGGCAGCATGTAATGGATGTCATTAGTGGCGACTAAAGGAATTCCCAATTCCTTGCCAATCCTCCCTGCAGACGTAACAAGACTTTTCTGCTCCTCGATTCCGTTATCCTGAATCTCGATGAAGAAGTTATCTGCGCCGAAGATGTCTTTATACTCGTTGGCAGCCTTCAATGCCCCGTCATAAGAGCCTTTTGAAAGGTCACGGTTTATTTCAGATTTCATACATCCACTCAAGGCTATCAAGCCTTTACAGTGTTTGCTTAAAATTTCTTTATCTACCCTGGGCTTATAGTAGAAACCCTCAAGATAGGCAGCAGTCGCAAGCTTAAGGAGGTTCTTGTAACCTGTGCTATCTTGTACAAGGAGCGTTAAGTGGTATTGCAACTCCTTTTCATGGAACCCATCTTGTGGACGAGTCGTAGCCTCTTTTTTATGCATACTTTCCGGAGCAACGTATGCCTCATAACCTATAATAGGTTTTACGCCCTTACTTTCAGCCTTTCTGTAAAATTCAATAGCCCCGTAGAGATTCCCATGGTCTGTCAAAGCGAGAGCTGGCATACTAAACGAAACAGCCATGTCGAGCAAATCATCTATCCTGCAAGCCCCATCGAGCAGGCTGTATTCACTGTGAACGTGTAAGTGCACGAAATTACTTTTTGTCATGGAATCTCGAATCCCCACCAAATGCCCTCGTTTTATTTCAAAAATGCAAGCAGGCTTCAATATACTTTAGGAAAAGACAAAAAGTCAATAGCATAGTCCTAAGATAGTGGTGTTAAACATGATAAGAAATCATAAACTATTTTGATTCCTTCTTTGAGAGCAAAAAAGCGGGGGTTTAAAGCGTCACTGGATAAAAACAAAAAGAAAAAACGATAAATAAAAGAGTTCAACAAATCAATTGTTTCTCAGAGCCCAAACAAAAAAACACTTGACACTAAATACCCCGATAGGTTATAGG
>JACQHT010000018.1 GCA_016198835.1 Planctomycetota bacterium
CGGGAAAAAGACACAACCAATGAATTATTTTACGGCTTCTTTGGTGAGCACCCTGTTTCTAAAAAGATTGACGCGGTGGGGGAGATTTTCGGATTTGTAACCGAGCATAAAGAGGCTAAGCCACCACTATTTAACCTTGGTTTTAGGTATAAGATAAGGACAGGTTTGAAACCTGCCCCTACAATAATGGGTTCGGCAGGTAGGAGCTTTGGAGAGAGAAGCAGCGAAGAACCACATTTCCTTGGCTATATAGGCATTCACCTTAATTTTTAATATTGTATTTCAACGAGGTAAAACCTCGTTGTCTACCAACTAAAATGATGGGTAGACAACGAGCTTTATGTTCGTTGATTTTAATTAACCAGAGAGGTAAAAAAATGAAAAGACTCTTATCAATCATATTTGTTGGCTTCACCCTTTTATTCCTTCCTCATGCCGTGTATGCAATGCACATTACAGAAGGAATACTGCCGCCAAAGTGGGCAATTCTATGGTTCTTAGTGGCTGCACCTTTTGTAGCAATTGGGACATACAAGATTAAAAAGAGACGTAAGGCTATCCCGGGCTATATGCCCCTAATCGGGATGATTGGGGCGGCGGTCTTTGTGTTCTCGTGTTTTCCCGTTCCTGTTATAGCCCTTAATGGTATGGCAACGGCGCACCCTGCTGGAACTGGTATGAGCGCAATATTTCTTGGCCCATTTGTGAGCGTCCCTGTCGCTGGGATTGCACTATTAATCCAAGCATTATTTCTCGCCCATGGCGGGTTGACCACATTGGGTGGCAACATATTTTCAATGGGCATACTTGGCTCATTTTCTGGTTACTTTGCCTTCTGGACTGCAAAGAAACTAAGGCTTTCACCTTTCTGGTGGGGATTTTTTGCAGGCATTGTTGCTGATATTTTTACATATCTGGGCACTTCGATAGAGTTAGGCTTGCTTGTTGTTGGCAAAGGCGATTCATTCTTTAAAGCTGCTGGAGAAATATTTGCAGCCTTTATGATGACCACGCAGGGACCCCTGTGCATTTTGGAAGGTGTCGTAACTGGTTTTATAGTCTCTTATGTTTACAATCATCGTCCCAGCATTCTGGTGGAACTTGGCATAACGGAGGGCAGAACAATTGCGCAAATCTAAAAAAATTATAATGGCGTTCTTATTGATAACAATAGCAATAGTAGGGGCATATTGTCATGCCTTAGGCAGATTCGCCGTGGCTAACAATACGCCCCTACGCGGGGCAGAGGAACAAGAAGCCTGGACGGGCATAGACGTAAGTATTGTAGGCAAATATGCAACAAACTTTGGAAGACCGCCACGTAACCCTTACATTAACACTGATAGAGGAGACCTTTTACTATGTTTGTTTACCCTCGGCGGCTCTATTGGCGGGTTCATTATTGGCTACAACTGGCATAAGCTAATGAAGTCAAGGTAAAAAGGCTAAGAGGTTAAGAGGCTAAGAGGTTTAAACCCTTTTTCTTTTTTACCTTTTCGCCTTTAAGCAAGGAATAATTCCATGGAAAATATACGCTATCTATTTTCAGACCATTTTGCTCATAGGGAAAATTGGCTTACCTGTACGGAGACCAGGGTAAAGATGTTTTATGTTTTTGGTGGGTTAATTTTGAATATATGCGCTTCAGGCATGCTTGCCCCATTATTACTCTTCTTTATCAACATCGGTCTATTATTATCAATAAAGACGCCTATTAAGACACTCAGCCTGCGCATGCTTTTGCCACTATTTTTTGCTATCTTCATTTTGATGATAAAGGGGCTGCACGAAGGTCAGACACCTGTATTTTCCGTCTCCCCTCTTGGCTACGACTTGATATTGAGAAGGGAAGGGCTACAAGCTGGATGTTTAATATTTTTTAAGGTTATGGGTGGGATCTCTCTGATATTACTGCTTTCTTTTACTACAACAATTGCCGATTTGTGCGCCGGGGCACGCTGGTTGAGGATTCCAGAGGTTTTATTGGAATTACTTTTTCTAATGTACAGGTACATATTCCTGTTCTTGGAAGAGGTCTCAAGGGTGCGTACAGCACAAAGGTGCAGGCTGGGCTATTCGACATGGAGAAAAACCATTCATTCCTTTGGGACGCTCGGTGGTATGCTCATGGTTCGAACTATAAGCAGGGCTGAATCAACACATACGGCGATGCGGTCAAGGGGATATGATGGTGGCAGTATTTTGACAGCCAACGTTGCTCCCTTAAAAAGAAATGATTATGTGATACTTGGCGGTTTGATAGCCTTTCTTTCAGCCTTTGGTTTGATAAACTTAATTTGAAAGAATCTTTAAAATTTTTTTGGTAGACAACGAGGTTTATCCTCATTGAAATCAACGAACATAAAGTTCGTTGTCTACCTAATTGAAAATGACTTTAATCAAAGTAGAAAATCTCCAATACACATACCCCGATGGCACAAAGGCGCTGAATGGTGTTAATATCACGGTTAAGAAGGGGGAATTTCTCGGCATATTGGGGCCCAACGGCTCTGGTAAAACAACTCTCCTTAAGCACCTTAACGGACTTCTCAAGCCAGATATTGGCTGCGTAGCAATAGACGGGAGGGATTTAAAATCAATCCCACCCGCTGAGATATTTAGTCGGGTCGGTATGGTATTCCAGGACGCTAATGACCAGCTTTTCGCCCTAACGGTTGAGCAGGATGTGGCGTTTGGTCCTATGAATCTCAAGCTGAGTCCAGAGGAAGTAAAATCGAGGGTAGAAATGGCGCTCAAATTAGTTGAAATGACTGCATACGCTCGCAAACCTATCCACCACCTCAGCCACGGTCAGCGCAAAAGGGTTTGCATTGCTGGCATCCTTGCGATGAATCCAGATGTGCTCGTACTGGATGAACCAACAAGCGACCTCGACCCTGCAGGCGTTACCTCTATAATGCAGCTTCTCAAAAATCTAAATGCGAAACGAGGCATTACCATAATCATGGCGACCCATGACGTTGACCTTGTGCCAGTCTTTATGAACCACATTGCTATTATGGACTCTGGAAGGATTGTCACGGAGGGTAAGCCTGAAGACATCTTTGCAGTTCCAGAGATTGTTACGGCGTCGAAACTTGAACTTCCTCAGATTGCCCAGTTATTTACCCTTCTTCGACAGGATGTGCATATAGAAGATTTGCCTCTTACAATAGGACAGGCGCGTAATTTATTGGTAAAAATGCTTCCTATCTCCTTCAGCCCTCAGCCTTCAGCCTTCAGCCCTCAGCCTTCGGTAGACGGTCACGGTGGCAATATCACAAAGATTTGTGCAACCTATGGGCTAAAACCAGAGAATATTCTGGACTTTAGCGCAAGTATTAATCCACTCGGATATTCAAAAAGTGTGCAGGATGCCATTCGTAATGTGTCCGACACAATCCTTCATTATCCCGATACTGATTGTGCTGAATTGAAACATATTATTGCAGAAAAGACTTGCCACAGAGAATGCGAGATTATTGTAGGCAATGGTTCAACAGAGCTTATTTATTTAACGCCTCGTACATTACACCCGAGGAAAGCGCTGGTATTTCAGCCCACGTTCAGTGACTACATTAATGCCTTGCAACTTGTTCACACTGAGGCATCTGAGATTATCTTGAATGAAAAGACTTCATTCCAATTCAGCCTTGATTATGCAAAACTGAACGGTTCCCCTCCTGCCTTAATTTTCTTGTGCAACCCGAATAACCCAACCAGCCAACTCACTGAAAGGGTAAGGATATTAGATTTGGCTGAATACTTTGCCAATGCAACAATCGTTGTTGATGAGTCATTTATGAATTTTGTTGAGGAACAAGAATCTTACAGCGTCCTAAAGGATGCAGGCAAAATTAAAAATCTTGTGGTTATTTGCTCGTTAACAAAATTTTTTGGCATGCCTGGTCTAAGGCTCGGTTTTCTTGTTGCACATGAAACAATAGTAGATAGAATAAAAAGATTTAAGGAGCCATGGACGGTAAATGCCATTGCACAACTCGCCGGGAAGGCAGCAATGAATGACGAGGACTTTATAAAGCGAAGCAGAATGTTTATCTCGGCAGAGAAGCGCTTTCTATATGAGCAGATTTCACGGATAGAAGGACTCTATCCTTTTTATCCCTCAGCAAATTTTATGTTAGTAAGAATTGATAGACCCAATCTGCAGGTTTCCAATCTTTATACTCAATTGATAAAAAGTGGTTTAGTTATTCGTGATTGCTCAAATTTCAGGGGCCTCGATGAGCAATACTTTCGGATTGCAGTTAGAACGAGGGATGAAAACCTCAGGCTTCTGAACGAACTAAAAAGGCGTATGAAATGTGCGTGAAATTTGGGTGGCATGGACAAACTTGTTTGTCCGTGCTCTTCAAGGATAACATATATGCGAGCAAAATCACTGATGATTCAAGGTACGGGTTCAAACGTTGGTAAAAGCATAATTGCATGTGCCTTGTGCCGTATCCTTTCACAAGATGGGTATCGTGTTGCCCCATTTAAGGCACAGAATATGTCGCTCAATTCCTTTGTAACAAAGGATGGCAAGGAAATGGGGCGCGCTCAGGTAGCTCAGGCAGAGGCGGCGGGTGTGGACCCGATGGTTGAGATGAACCCCATCCTGTTAAAGCCTATTGGAGATTGCGGCTCTCAAGTGGTTGTCATGGGAAAGCCCCTGAGAAATATGTCTGCACAGGAATATTATAAGTGTAAGGGCGAAATGCTTGTCATTGTAAAGGATGCTTATAATACCTTAGCAAGCCAGTTTGACATAATCGTGATAGAAGGAGCCGGAAGCCCTGCTGAGATTAATCTAAAGGAAAACGATATAGTAAATATGAAGATGGCGGAGATTGCAGATGCCCCGGTTGTCCTTGTAACGGATATAGACAGGGGCGGCGCCTTTGCATGGATTGTGGGAACCTTCGAGCTATTGAATGAGACAGAAAGGAATCACATATTTGGCATTGTTTTTAATAAGTTCAGAGGCGACCCGGCAATATTGCAACCGGGTATAGATATGCTCGAAAGGCGTACAGGCAAGCAGGTCTTAGGACTTGTTCCTTTTATTAATGGTCTGAGCATAGATGACGAGGATTCTGTATCGCTTGATAATAATCCCCCTGTACCCCCCTTTGCTAAAGGGGGGCAAGGGGAGATTATTGACATTGCGATAATTAAACTCCCAAGAATCTCAAACTTTACAGATTTCGATTCGTTTGAGCATCATAATGGCGTGAGTATTAGATACGTTGATGATACTAACGGTTTAGGAAACCCTGATGTGATTATCCTGCCGGGGACAAAGAATACCATAGGCGACCTGTTGTGGATTCGTGCTAATGGGCTTGAAAATGCTATTATTAAATGTAGGGACACGGCACGCCACGCCCCTACTATGATAATTGGAATATGCGGAGGTTATCAAATGATGGGTAAGGAGATTCTGGACGTGGAGTGTGTTGAATCAAACCATGCAAGGATTCAAGGAATGGGGCTTCTTGATGTCACCACAACCTTCCTACCAGAAAAATGCACCTATCAGGCAAAGGCAAATTTGCTTCCAGACACCCTGCTATTCAGCACACAGAATACACTTACGGGCTATGAAATCCACATGGGTAGAACTATTTTGAATAATGGTATAAGACCGTTATTGCGTATTACAGAACGTTCGGATAAGCCTGTGGATGTGCCTGACGGAGCAGTTTCACATGACGGCATGCACTGGGGAACCTATTTTCATGGAATATTTGATAATGACGAGTTTCGTTCCCAACTTATAAACTTTCTCCGTAAGAAAAAGGGTCTTTCCCCCCTTTCTATCATGCTGAGTGAAGAGAAGAATCTCACAGCACATAAAAAGGAAATACATTACGATAATCTGGCTGATATCGTCAGGAATAATATCAAGATGAATTTAATTTATAAGAGGCTGGGTTTAAAATAAGGAGATTGCTTCGCTCCTTTTAGTCGCTCGCAATGACAGGAGGACTAATGTCCCAATTTCTGCCAATTGAAATAATGATTGCTTACATGGTCGAACTTTTAGGTGGTGATACTGTAGAGTCGAAGATTGAGCGAAGCGAAACATCGCCTCACCCCGTAAGAATTATCGGAAAGGCAATTATGTTCCTTGAACAAAAACTAAGACAGTTGTGGATTCCCGAAAGGATTTCAGGACTAATCTTAACTTTTATCATAGTAACAGGAACATATCTAACAACATATTTGATTACATCCGTACTTGGTGGATTGCACGATACGGTTGATGTTATCGTTGGCACTATTATACTTTACTATACCTTCTCCGTTCGTGGTCTTGCGGTAGAGGCGCAAAGCGTACTCAGGGCATTAGAAGCTGGCGACATTGATAAGGCTCGCTCTAACCTATCAAGGATTGTTGGGAGGGATACCAAACGTCTTAATGAGGAGCAGATAATCAGGGCTTGCATAGAGAGCGTAGCTGAAAACACCGTGGATGGATTCTTTTCGCCGCTGTTTTATGCAGCCATTGGTGGTCCCCCACTCGCTATGGCTTACAAAGCGGTAAACACACTTGATTCTATGGTGGGATATAAGAACGAAAAGTATTTGAAATTTGGCTGGGCATCAGCGAGGCTTGATGACCTTGCAAACTATATCCCTGCCAGAATAGCAGCGAGGTTCTTACCCTTTGCAGCATATTTTTGCGGGACAAATTTCCAGAAATCTTTTTACATAATCATTAGAAACGGTCGCAAACATCCAAGTCCTAATAGCGGTATCCCTGAGGCTGCTTATGCCGGAGCGCTCGGCGTTCAACTGGGCGGGCCCAGCACGTATAATGGCGAATTGTGCGATAAGCCCTTCATTGGGGATGACCTGGAGCCATTAACCACCGAAAAGCTCAGAGTTGCCATTAAAATTCTTTACGCAGCCTCTATAATAGCAGTTACTCTGGCATGTACCGTACTAACTATTGCAAGGCTTGTAAAACATTAAAAACTGGGTGGCATGGACAAACTTGTTTGTCCGTGGTACAAGTATTCTAAAAATGAATAAACTTCTCCGATTAATGATTGCAGGCACACACAGCGGTGTGGGTAAGACCACA
>JACQHT010000171.1 GCA_016198835.1 Planctomycetota bacterium
GGGGTAAAGAGCTTTGCATACATACGCTCCTGTTTATATAATCCAGCAGAGACAAATTTCCATGCCTGATATACAATTATCGGATAAGACAGGAATATTGCCCCTATGAGGCATAACTTCATATAAGAGTAAAAACCCTCTTGATAGCTCAGCACCTTCAACTCAGTCGGCAGATGAAGCCTCTGCATTGCCAGTGTGTGAGGCCTTTTTACAATATCTAAAAGATAAGTCCTACCACACCAGCACAGAATAAAACACACGCATATAGTTATGAGGGAAACAATAACCCTTCTCCTCAGTTCCTCGAGGTGCTCACCAAATGTCAACATTCGTTCTTCTGATTCTTCAATTTCTTCAGGCATCAATCGCTCTCTTACCTACTCCTACCCCCCCGATTCCTCAACGTTATTGAAAATCAAAAATCAAATATCCAATATCAAAAACACAATGCAAAATCAAAATTTAATTTTTAGATTTTGGTATGTCAATTTGATTTTTGGTCTTTGATTTTTGATATTCATTAGTACGCCAATTATCATAATAATATAAGGAAAAAATTACAAGTACCAAATGCTTGATTTTTACCGTGTTTAGATATACAATAGCAAAAAGTATGACAAAACCATTTCGCTTATTAGCCATAGATATAGGCGCAGGAACGCAGGATATTTTATTATACGATGAAGGTAAGCCCATAGAAAACTGCTTTAAACTTGTATTGCCCTCCAGGACGGTCATTATTGCAGGACAAATTGAGAGGGCTACATCTGAATATAAGGACATCTTCCTTTGCGGTAATATAATGGGTGGAGGAAAATGCGTTAGTGCAATAAAACGTCATTTACAAAAGGGTCTACATGTCTATTCAACGCCTCTCGCTGCAAAGACAATCCGTGACAATCCCTCCGAGGTAGAAAGTCTTGGGGTAAAAATAGTAGAATCAAGACCACCCCATACGACTCAAATAGAGCTTTCTGATATTGATTTGTGTGGACTGCGCACTGCACTGGCATGCTTTGAGGTAGAGATGCCAGAAAGGTTTGCAATAGCCGTTCTTGACCACGGAGAATGTTTAAACGGCAGTAACCGAGAATTTAGATTTAAGCTCTGGAAGGAATTTATAGAATCCGGTGGCCTTCTAAAAGACCTTGTATACGAAGAACCGCCTCCGTATTTCACAAGGATGAAAGCCGTTCAAGAAGATGTCGGGTGCCAGCAAGACGGGCGCGCAATAGTTATGCAAACCGGTCCTGCAGCAATCTGGGGTACGCTTTTCGACGCTGTTGTTGCGCCTTATAAGGATAAGGGATTAACCATCGTCAATATTGGCAACCAGCACACACTCGCAGTCCTGTTTCAAGGTGAAAAGATTTGGGGATTATTTGAGCACCACACCTCGTCTCTTACACCTGAAAAACTAAAAAAATCTATCATTGGCTTACAACAGAGAACCCTCACAAATAAAGATATTTTTGATGACGGCGGTCACGGTTGTGTCATAGATCCAGCGTGTCCAGAGGATAACGGCTTTGAATTCGTCGCAGTAGTCGGACCCAGGCGAAGATTGGTGGAAGGATTAAATTACTACTTCGCAGCGCCATACGGCGACATGATGTTAACTGGGTGTTTTGGATTGGTGGCAGCCTATAAGCTTGTCACCCCTGATTTAATCAGGGGTTGTCAGCCTGAAAATTATGAAAAGATACTATCGCCCACAATTTGACATTTCCATCGGAAGTGGATGGACCAGATTAGTAAAGATTCTAATAATAATCAATCTTAGCGTCTTCATAATCCAACTTCTATTTTCCGCCGTTTGTTCCCAATGGTTAAACTTCTCATCCAACCAGAATCCAGATGTTAATTACTTTAGCCGCCTCTGGTATGAGCCAGCTCCAGACCCATTTACCAAGCTTTTCTGGCTGTATCAGCCCGATGCCTTCGGAAGGTTATGGCTTTGGCAGCTTATTACATATATGTTCCTCCACAGCCTTTATGACCCATGGCATCTGATATTCAACATGCTTGCACTCTGGATGTTTGGCGGTGACGTAGAAAGGGCAATGGGCTCAAGGAAGTTCCTCACAATGTACCTCACCGCAGGTCTATTTGCAGGCATTTGCAGTTGCTTTTTTGTTCCACGCAGTCCCATTCTTGGAGCTTCTGGCGCTATTTTCGCCATCGAAGTAGCGTTCGCTATGTACTTTCCTAACGCAACGATAATATTTTTCATCTTTCCAATGAAGGCAAAACATCTTGTAATGATATTTGCATCCATTACCATTTTCAACTGTGTTACGCCTGGTGGTGGAAACGTGGCACATTTCGCTCATCTCGGCGGGCTTCTCTACGGATTCCTATTTGTGCGATACGAGCCACGGCTTGTGAAGCTTATCGCAACATGGCAACTACGCCAGCATGAAAAGGAAATCAGAAAAGAAGAGTCCATACGCAAAAGGGTTGATGAATTACTCGAAAAGGTAAGTCGGGAAGGTCTAAACAAACTCACCAGAAGGGA
>JACQHT010000177.1 GCA_016198835.1 Planctomycetota bacterium
CACCCGAGGTAAAAACATCGTTATTCACCTTTACTCTCCTCTAACCTTTTTGAAAAAAAGAAAGTTTTAGAAGGTTTAGTTTATTGCGTAAATTTACGTATATAATATCGGCAAAATAAGAAAAAAGATTAATACTTTTTTTAGGGAAAGAATTAAGTCACGATAGTAAGTATTGTAAAATACGTGACTTATGACTACTAATGGCATAATGTAAGTAAGTTTTATTAAGGGGGATTTTTATGTTTTCCCCCCTTGCATAAGTAGGGGGCGTACTGAAATACGGTACTACATCAACATGCGATGGAAGATTAGAGTAGGCTGTCCACATAGGGAAAATTAAAATGCCCTCCCCCTTTGAGGGGGGGAGGGCGTGGGGGCAGGGTGTCGGACTTTAGACCTTGGTCACCCGCCGTTAATCCACGGTGGTAAAAGCGGCATCTAAAGGATGGGGGGTTGATTGGTCCTTCGTGCCGTTACCACCGTTAGCTCCTTTTGATGCGGTACGACGAAGCCCACCGCCAAACAATCGCTGATTTATGCGATTATGAGCCGCGGGCTGGTCCACATCACGGTTAGGCTCCATTGAAGACCCTGTCTTTCGAGTAGATACAGCTTTAATACTTCCGTTTCCGCCGCCTACCTCATTTGCTATCTTAGAGACGAGGGTATTCAATATCTGTGATTGGGACGATAATTCCTCACCAGCCGCCGCAGTTTCCTCTGCGGTAGCAGCGTTTTCCTGAAGCGCTTGCTCAATTTGTTGTATCGCTTTGGATACTTGTGCTACGCCCTGGGATTGCTCCTGGGATGCTGCTGAGATTTCGTTAACCAGATTAGCCATCTTTTTGACATTTGTTACTATGCTCTGGAACGACTCAGTGCATTTCTTTGCCAGTTCAGCGCCAGCACCCGTCTTACGCAAGCTTTCCTGGATTAATGTAGATGTATCCTTTGCTGCAACTGCGCTTCTCTGTGCAAGGCTGCGCACCTCTTCTGCCACCACGGCAAACCCTTTCCCATGTTCGCCAGCCCTTGCAGCCTCAACCGCTGCGTTTAACGCAAGGAGATTGGTCTGGAAAGCTATGCCGTCTATTGTCCTGATAATATCGCCTATCTGCTTACTACTCTGGTCAATCTCATTCATAGCGTTGTTCATCTCATCCATTGACTTGTTGCCTTCATCTGCTGATTTATTACATAAGGCAGCTAATTGAGACGCTTCTTTGGCATGGTCGGCGTTCTGCTTTGTCATGGACGACATTTCCTCCATCGAAGACGTTGTCTCCTCAACGGCTGCAGCCTGTTCCGTTGTTCCCTGTGAGAGGCTCTGGCTTGAGGCGGAGATTTGATTGGATGCAGCGGCTACATGCGAAGAACCCTCAGAAAGTTCTCGAACCAAATTTCTTAACATATTGGTTACACGCCCTGCGACCCTTACCTCAAGGATTGCTACTACGACTGCCAGAGGGATGCCAGCGGCAAGCAGTATCCACTCTAACGTAAGAAGGGACGATGTACGGCTCTTCACTTCTGCCGTGTCGGTTGCCATCAATTCTTCTTGACTTGCAACCATAGCGTCAAGTTCTTCCTTAATCGCAGAGGCTGCCGGCGCCGCCTTGGTTCCTAACCATGCGTTTGCCAGGTTCCATTCGTCACTTTCTCGAATCTCGAACATCTTTGGTGGTAACGGATTGAATATCTCTCTTGCCTTGCTAAATGCATCGAATGCCGCAAGCTGCTCTGGTGTTAGAAGTTTAGCATTGGCTGTGAGTTCGCCAAACCTCTTTGTATTTTTGTCCCATAGTGTCTCAAACTCCTTCTTGAATCCCTCATTGCCCGTGAGTAAGTATGCACGTATGTTCGCAAGCGCAAGGCCTGTAGTGCCACGCACGTCTGCCATCATACCAAGCAACGCCTTTCTTTCAGGCGTAGCTTCTAATTCTTTTTCAAGGTCTATCATCTTGGTGATATTGGTAGTCATAATAGCTGCCTGGGGCGCTGCTTGTTCAATTAGGACCTTATTAGCCGGTGTATTGTCCACTGTTTGGGCAATATCCTCTATTTCTTGCTGACATTTTTTAAACTCTTCCAATTTCTTTTCGATAACGTTTAATCTTTCTATGTTCTTATGCTCGGTCCATCTGGCAGAAAGCTTTCTCATATCATTTAATGATTCCTCTATCTCTTTGGACCATGCCTCTGACCGTTCATCCTTGAACTTATCTTTGCCCAGGATAATCCATCCGCGAAGCGCAGCCAATGAGTGATTAAGCCCGTTAAGCATAGTAAGACTTGTTAGGGCAGTTGGCGCTCGCAATTCAATGAGACGGGTGGTTGCTTTGCTTGTGCCGCTAACTTGCCATAGTGAGGTCACCACTGCAACAAGAAGTATTACCGTTATTGCGCCAAATCCCAAAAATAGTTTTGTTCCTACCTTCATATTTTTAAACATGCCTCTTCCTCCTCAACAATTGAACATGCCAGTGCCAATCCATTTTATAACTATAAAACTGCCAACATTGCAAATTCTTGCCCCACAACCAATGTAAAAACATCATTACTCACTTTACTTCCCAAGCTTTAGAAGATTTAGTTTTTTTTCTTGTGTATGCTAAATATCGGCAATATGAGAAAAAACTTAATACTTTTTTAGAAAAAAATAAACCTACGGATTAAATTGTTTGTAAATCTCGATAAATGCGTGGCTTATGAATGCAGGCTTGAGTAGAGAACTGGTAGACAACGGACTTTATGCCTGTCCGCCTTAGGAGGGTCTGTTGAATCCCGGGTGGCATGGACAAATTTATTTGTCCGTGTGTACAATTTCTAATAGCAGCCTCACGGATAAACAAGTTTATCCGTGCCACCCTAAAAAGTGTGGAATCAACCCTGAACTTGATTCAGGGTAAAACCTCGTTGACTACCTATCCACCCAGCGCAGAGATGCGTTCTTCGGGGTGGGTGATTTTTTTCCAGTACGAAATAAATTCAAACTTAGGACTGTGGTCAGGGATATGGCAGGTTGCACAGGCATCGGATGTTGTCTTACCATATTCTTCCAGCGGGGCGTTTATATGGGCGCTTCCAGGACCGTGACAGTCTTCGCACCCCACCCCCTTTAATGCGGGTGTTTTCTCGATAGACTCAAACCCCGATGTGTATTGGAAACCGGTAACGTGGCAGGGAATGCAATCAGGGTCATAATTGTGTTCGGACTTAATCAGGGTCTCATAGGCGGATGCATGGGTGGTTGTTTCCCAGTGTTTATAAACCTCCTTATGACAAATGCTGCATGTCTTACTCCCAACGAATGTATCGTTTGAAGGGACAGGCATCTTAGGCTCGTAAGCAAGAAGGTTCTCTTCCTTTACTATTTGTAAATACTGCTTTATCAATTCTCTCATTTCAGGGGAATCGGTATAAATAGAACTTAAAGGAATAATCTCTACCGAGCCTTTCTTTTCGTAAGGGGAATATCTATATGTTCCTGCATATTTGCCCTTACTGCCAGCGGATACCACGGTGGTATTACGTTCGCCTTGCTCAGTACGAGTCTTGACATGCACAGGTTCATAAGCGGCGGGGTCGTCAATATCATGTCCTGAAATTACAAGGTCAAGTTCGGGGAACATTTCTGCCAGCCTTATAGACTCATCCCATTCGGCATGTGAAAGAAGGACAAGCACGTCCACCCTGCCTTTCAGAACGCCTATCAGGGGTCTTAGCGATGAGACCGGTTCTGTAATCTTGAACCCGTAAGAGGGCATTGTTGCGGCGGCGCTGGATGATAAGATGCCTAAAAACCCAATCTTAATAGAAAAATCCTTCCCACGCACATGTTTTATTAAAAAGGGATGTATTCTATTAGTTAGGCCGTCTGTAAATTTAACGTTGCTTGAGAGGAATTTCAGGCGGCTTACCATGGGAAGATAGTTGAGCAACTCCGGTCCCATGGCAATATCCTTTTCACCAAGGTTATGTGCAAAATAACCCATCATTTCAAGGGCTTGCACGGTGATTTCCATCTTAATTTCACTCTGTCTGCCAAAACCATCGGTAAGGTCTCCAAGGCTTACGAGCAGGGCGTTTTGGGGTTTGGGATTTGGGATTTGGGATTTGATAAAAGTGTGTCTTCTTGGAATGCCGCCGAGCTGGTCTTCTGAGCAGCCGCAGGGTTCAAGATAGCCTGCTTCCTCACCTGTAAACATTATTGTTAAGGCTGTGTCTGAAACATCCCCGCTAACCTTACCAAAAAATGGAAGTTCTATCCGCGATTGTTTTAGTCCCTTTGTGAGCACGAAAATATTGCCCTGTATCTGCTGGCTTGTCTGCTCCACCTTAGGTGGACTTTTAAGGGTGGCTTCAATTATATACTCATCATTGCCATTCTCTTTATAGGATGCAGTAACGAGTGGACTATCGCATTCAATCCCCGTTATCCATCCGCCTGAGGCGGACAAGGAACGGTTACCGTATCCCTTACTAAGTTTTACAGATTTACTACTCCTTTCACCCGTAGGAATTAAACCAAAGTCAATATATTCAGGGTCTGCAATAACCTCCCTTACAACTTCCCCGCTTATTAATAAGACATAATGGGATGTATTCGGGTCGTTTGAAATGACGATAACAGCCTTCTCGAATTTACCTGTCTTATTGCTGGCGGTATATGTGACCATTATCTCTCCCGATTCGCCAGGTTCGAGTTCCGTTAAATTGGCATTAGCAGCGGTACAGTCGCAGGTGGTTTTAACTTCATGTATGACGAGTTTGCTACTACCTCTGTTTTTGTATTTAAAGATGTATTCAACCTTTTCCTTTTCACATATCTTTCCAAAATCGAATTTATTAGTCTCAAAGAAGATGTCGGGTCTGCCTAAGGTAGGTCGCTCGTCGCTCGTCGCTCGTCGCTCGTGAGTTGATAAAGAAAGTATGATAGCCAAAAATATTGGCAGCAATTTTGTCCACATGACTTGTATGATACAAAAAACAAGACAAAAATTAAATAGAAATATCTAAATGAAAGATTAAAATGTATTAATCCATTTTACTTTTTAATTTTCTATTTAAACATTTCTATTGAATTATTCTTTTAAAAAAGGTAAGCCAGCGTTTTTTAACAATTGTGAAAGCGTCCGGATATGTTGTTTTGAGATGTTAGTTGCCTCATAAGCCTTAATTGTTGCATCAATATCATATCCTACCCGCTTAATCTCAATATTGCCGTCATCCCAGACGGCGTAGGAGCATAGGGGTATGCCGTCCCTCGGCTGTCCCACACTGCCAGGATTTACTATTGTTACCCCGTTTACTTTCCTAATCATAGGAAGGTGTGTGTGTCCTATGAAGACAAAATCAGGGTAACATGGAGTGCAACAACTGAATTGCCCCCTCGAGGGGGGCGGGTTAGGGTGGGGGTGGTTAATACGCTCCAAATTGCCAAATTCTGCAAGCAGTTCTGCATCTGAGATGTCGGGGCTTAAATACTTATACATATCCCCATTAGGAGAGCCGTGAGATAGCAAGAAAGTAAGCTCGTTAACTTTTATATGCTCCAGTATCGGAAGCGAGCCGAGAAATTTTTTGTCTTTATTATTTAAAACAGCAACGGTAAATACCTTTACTGCATCAGAGAGTTCCTTGTATTTCAAAGAACATCCGCAGTCAACACCAAGACCAATCGCATTATCATGGTTCCCGCGGACAATGTTTGCCGCATGAGCTTTAACCCACTCAAGACACTCTTCAGGATTTGGTCCATAGTTCACGATGTCCCCAAGGCAAAAGACCATATCCGCTTCCTCTTTTATAGAGCTGAGCGCCTGATAATTTGCATGTATGTCAGACAGTATAAGTATTTTCATAGGTAGGCGAAATTTTTTTAAAAAAATTCTTGACAAATGAATTTTAAAGTAGTATATATACACCAATTCTGAAAATAGTTCTAACTAATCATAATAGTAGAAAAACACTAACAAGTCCAGAATTTTTTGATGTAGCAATAGGGCGTTTTTGCCAATTAATCACTTTTCTGGAGTGGCTGAATTCTTGCACATTGTATACTTTCTAACAAGGGATTCGCCTTTGAGTGTACGCTTTGCGTTGAAGTCCAAGCCTTTAAGCACACGTTGGGATTTTCACTTAAGCAATTTAATTTTGATATCTTAGAGCGATATAGGTTTAAAGCTGATACCAAAGTATAGTATGAAAAGGCACTAAATTTGCGCACATTTTTGTAACCGTTGGTGTCACAATTCTGGTTAACTAAATATAGATAACTTTTAAGAAAGGAGGGAGTGATGAGACATTTGTGGTCGCAAAGACTTATGTTGTTGGGTATATTTGCGTTTTGTATTACACTTGCTATGGGTAATGTAGTTTATGCCCAGGAGGAAGCAGCCGCACCAGAGCCAGAGCCTGTAGCCGCAGAAGAGCCAACCACCCTGGATTTCTTGAAGAGTATCAGCATTGGCGGGTTTGTAGATACATATTACAGCTATAACTTTAACCGTCCTTCTTCAAGGGGACCTGGACGTTCATCCGATGCGGGTACTGTATTCTCAGAGGCTAACGTCTTAAGGGCATTTGACCGGCAGGACAATTCCTTTACGCTCAGTAACATTGAACTCCAGGTAGTAAAGCCGTCAACGGAGGAGTCTCCAGTAGGCTTTGGGTTCGTCACGCTCTACGGTGAGATAGCAAACTTTATGACCTTCGTCGAAAGCCACGGAAGGGTTGATTCGTTTACTCCGGGTGGTAACAGCTTTACCGTAGCCCAGGGTTACGCTACTTACAAGGCGCCCATAGGAAAGGGGCTTGACCTTAAGATGGGTAAATTTGCCACATGGATAGGCGCTGAGCTTTGGGAGAGTGTTGATAACCCCAATTACTCCCGTTCATATCTCTACAACCTCGCCATTCCATTTACCCACACAGGCTTAGCCGCTACTTATCCTTTTACCGACAAGCTTACCATTTCTGGCTTCCTTGTCAATGGCTGGGATACGTTTGTTGATAATAATACGGCAAAGACGTTAGGCTATCAGATAGCCTATGCCCTTTCAGATACGTGCTCTTTCTGGTTAAATGGCGCCCATGGGGCAGAGCAACCTGGCAACTCGCATGATGTGCGTCATTTCTGGGACTTTATATGGGTTTACAGCCCGTGGGACAAGCTAAAATTTAACTTCAATTACGACCACGGAACGGAGGAAAACGTTGGGAACTGGCACGGCTTAGCCATTATAGCCCAGTATTTCTTTACCGATGCTTTTGATATCGCCGTGAGGGGTGAATGGTTTAAGGATAGTGGTTCAAGGAGCCTTGGTGGTCTTATAGGTAGTTCTACCGCAGCTATAGAAGTATACGAAGTCACGACAACGTTTAACATCAAGGTAAGGAACAATCTATATGTAAGGCCTGAGTTTCGATACGATTGGGCAAACGGCAAAAATGCTGATGGTGTTTTCCCCGGCACTCGTGATAACCAGACCACAGCGGCTGTTGGTGTTGCATACATTTTTTAAACAAACCGAGACGTGATGCGTAAAAGGAGCGTACACGTTGGATAATTATTGTAGGGGCGAACGGCCGTTCGCCCCTACTTTTTTTGGCGTTGTCCTTATTATTTTTTTAAATCGTTTCAATGGGTTGATAATGTAAAACCATTATTTGGTCCGCCCGTAGAGTTAACATTGCATAAGTTTGCCCTTTGTCATCACTAAACTCAACCTCAAATACATTAGGAGCTAATAATTCTACAACGGTACCAACCTGTCCACGAAATAAATTTCTCTGGGGCAAATCTTCAGTTAACGCCACAACGTCAAGTAATTGAATTGAATTATTCATTAACTTTAACCCTCCTCCTTTATGTGGCAACTTGTTAAACGAGGGAAATCTTCTCCCCTGCGAATAATCCAACTGCTACGCACCTTTGCATTTCGTGTTGCTTTTGTCATTGTAAAATCCATCACGTATCGCTTCCCATACTCATCTTGGTCTATTATAACAGCATCGTGAGTGCGAACACCCTTAATATTTAGTGACGAGGGACGAGGTGTTAGTGATGAGTGCTTATTCCACTAACACCTCGCCACTTGCCACTCGTCACTAATCGGTTTATATTGCCACACATCTTCCACAAAATCAAGGATTTTTGGGAAAAATTTGTGTATGTCGCTAAATTGCGAAGCCAAAACTATTTAATATTCTCCAATCGGTACTGTGCCAGCCTTGCCGCATCGCTATCAGGTAAAAGCTCTATAACCTCATTATAAGCCTTTTTTGCCATTTCTGTTGACCCAAGTTTTTCGTGGCATCTTCCCATAAGCCAGGGCTATCTCAGCGTTGATAAAAGGATTTGTTAAAAGCATGTCCGAGGAACGAGCTTTTGACTCCTTTATTCCCAAATTAACCCAAAAATAGATATTGAATGGCAATCTCTTTGAA
>JACQHT010000176.1 GCA_016198835.1 Planctomycetota bacterium
CTAATAACGTGTTCGAGTACGATTTACGAGCGCTCTGTACCGCTTCTTTAGTGGGACTCAAAGACGCAACCATACATCTTAAATGGTTATCTTTGATAAGTATCTGGTCATATAACCCTAATCTGTGATTTTTCCCACCACCAACCCTTACAGCATATTTCTCAAGGTAACGCAAGTTAGGAGTCGTCTTGCGTGTATCTAAGATTTGCACATTGTATCTGCTGACCTTTTTTACAAAATTTGATGTGATTGTTGCTATCCCTGACAGTCTTTGCAGAAAATTTAATGCTACTCTTTCGCCAGTTAATATTGCTCGTGCAGGACCTTTAACATTAGCCACCACGTCCCCAGGCGCTACATTTGCCCCATCATCCACCTTGGGCGTGGAGCAAATTTTGCTGTCGAGGCAGGAAAATATGTACTCGGCAACAGGCAGACCACAAATTACACCGTGTTCCTTTACAACTATATCAGCATCCACGACCATATCTTGTGGAATAATGCAGTTTGTCGTTATATCCCCTTTACCAATGTCCTCCTCTAAAGCCAATCTAACAGGCTCGGCGATTTTATAAACTTCGAGAACCTCTTTCATAAGGTATTCACAGCCACCTTCTCCTCTTCACCCAGCAAAATCTCCTGCGCCCTTGCAACGCCCTTTCCTATTTCAACTGGATAATCGCACTCTGAAAGACCCTTTTCAACAGAGGATATGGCAGTTATTACATCAAAATCATTAACATAACCCATATGCCCAATCCTGAAGATTTTACCTTTGAGTTCGTCCTGCCCCCCAGCCAGGGAAACGCCATATTTGTCCCTGAGTTTCTTAAGAAAGGCTGAAGTATCAAGACCATTTGGAGACCTTACTGCTGTAAGGACGTTGCTGGAGTATTCCCCCGCAAAGAGTTCAAGACCGAGCGCCTTCACAGCCTCTCTGGTTGCATGGGCTAAGCGTGCGTGTCTCTGCCAGACGTTCTCAATCCCTTCCTCCTTAATCATATCAATAGCTACCTTTAATCCCCTTATTAATGAAACTGCAGGGGTAAAAGGGGTTGTGGCATCCTTAAGGTTTTTTTGCATCTTCTTGAAACTCCAGTAATATTTAGGTAAATCTGATTTCTCCGCCGCTTTCATTGCATTCTGGTTGACGCATACAAATGCAAGCCCAGGCGGGAGTAAAAAGCCCTTCTGTGAGCCTGTAACTGCAAGGTCTATCCCCCAATCGTCCATTAAAAGCGGATGCACACATATTGATGAGATTGCATCAACAATCATTAATGCCGCTGATTCCTCCTTAACAATCCTCGCTATAGCCGAGATATCGCAAATAACACCTGTAGAGGTCTCACTCTGGGTTGTAAAGACTGCCTTGACGTCTCTATGCTGTCTCAGCAAGGGTGTGATAAGTTCTGGCTCAACTGCCTTACCGTACTCCACATCAACGGGTATTACCTTCACACCAAAGACCTCGCATATTTCCGCCCACCTTTCCCCAAATTTTCCACCGCGTATGACAAGCGCCTTATCCCCTTTTGACAGTATATTTACCACGCAAGCCTCCATACCGCCTGTACCAGAAGAAGCAAGGGTATAGACGTTGCACGTCTTAGTCTGAAATAGATATTTCAATCCTTCAGTTACCTCAACAAATATCTTGGAGAACTCAGGGGTACGATGATGAATCATTGGCTGAGCCTCAGCCAGAGCCACCTCGGGGGGCACCATCGTAGGGCCAGGCGTGAATAGATACGTTTTTTTCATTTTCGTTCCTCAAATTGTAAATAAACCGTGGTAGGCTAAAGGCTGAAGAAAGGAGAGGCTGAAGAAAAAAACCTAATCCTTCAGCCTTAAGCCTTCAGCCTTTCTCAGCCCGGCAGGGACAAGCCATGCCCCTACTCCTTGTAATTATAATTCTGTAAGATGCGGTGTCAAGATTTATTATTGTTTGTGTAAATAAAAAATCCCCGAACCCTAACCATCCCCCATCGAGGGGGGAAAGGAGGGTCGGGGATTTGACGTCAAACCCACAATACCTGTAAAACAGTATTGCTTCAATCTTCTTTTTTATGATTCACACTTAAGCGCCTGTTCGATACACATCTAATCTAACGGTGGTGCAGAAATATGAGTCAACGAACAATTTTTATAGTTTGACTACGTTTGAGGCTCTCAGACCTTTTGCGTCCTGGGTTGTTTCAAATTCAACCTTATCGCCAGGAGCTAATGACCTGTATCCCTCACCCTTAATAGCTGTGTGATGTACAAACACGTCCTCACCATTATCCTGGGTAATGAAACCAAACCCTTTACGGTCGTTGAACCACTTAACGGTACCTGTAGGCAACTAAATCACCCCCTTGTGGTGCTAACAAAGAAACATCCCTTTACCACGCAGGGTATTGGGTTCCAAAAATAAAAAAAACCACAAAAGCCATTAACGGCCTTTGTGGTCTTAAACACGTCTTTATAATGTGTATTCAGAAACAACGGCTAACGGCTTGACTACATCAGTTTATTACGTATGCATTATAACAAGAAAAGTAAAATTGTCAAGTAAAAAAGTTCCCGATATTTATTGGAGCAGGATTTAACCTCCCGCCCCCAACGACTGCTCGAAATCGAAGACTCGTGCCACCTTAATAATGTAGTACCGAAGCACAGAATCAAAGACTCGTGTTGTTTTTGCACAGATTGATAAAACCACTTATTTTTTACTTTTTGGTCTTATATCAAAAATAGTTAGTGGGCCATGGGGATATATCCCTCTACTAACCATTCCCATCATGTTGTGGTCATGGGCTACGCTAATACCGGGTCCATAATTGCATGATAGGCATTTCCTCTGTGAAGAAAAATCCGGGATTTTATACAGAATGTCATACCTCTCACCTGAGCCGATGAGAACGGTATCTTTTTCGTATGGATGGCGTAACTTTCTCCCATCCGTACCAATTACTAACCCATGATACCCATGTGGATGCCATGCAAAGATGTGGTCATACCCTATAGCCAGTAATCTTATCAAAACGGTTTCTCCTTCGTATGCAACAATTCTTGTCTTAGGGTCATTAATCGTTGATAATGGGTCATCCAATTTATCCATGAATATCCTACCATTGAGCATAAAATAATCCGACTTCCAATCCAACCCACGTCTTATATCCCCTTTTTCTCTTAGCATTTCCATATATTTGCTATCAATTTCAGTCATAAACATGGTATATTCCCTGTCAAACTTATATCCGTAAATCCTGTTAGGTTTTTTTTCTACAATCAAAGGGAAATACATTCCAGCCATTATGTGATTGGTCGAATCCACATGGCAGTGCGCCATATAGGACCCTTCAATGTTTTTTGGTATTGTTAATAAATACCTGTATGCCTCCCCTGGAAATACCGAAGGATACGGCAGATTTGGCACGCCATCAAAGGCAGGTATTAAATCAAACCCATGGAAATGAATGGTGTGAGCAACATGATTAATACCCGAATGTTCCTCTGTTTCATACCATCCGGCATTATGTAAAACGATAACGTAACTTTTACCCGATGTTAAACGAATTTCGTCTCCTGGTACTTTTAGTGGTAGTAATTTCTTATCCCTTTCTTCCTTTGTTTTTATCTCCCCAACATCAACAAAATCCTTCGCATGGGTATAACCCCAAAAATAAATGGATTCCCCATCAGCCATTTCCTGATAACCGTCAGTTACATAAAGATGAAATTCCCTTTCTACTCTGCTTGATTTAAAAAATTTCTTTTCTAATTTTACATCTCCGGGTATTAATTTTTCATCGGCATAAGCTACCACTGGAAGATTCAAGAAGATTACAATTAAGAACGGCAATAGAAAATACCCTCTCTGGATGCACAATGCAATAAATTTTAAAAATTTCTTCACACAAACATTCATCGTTTCCCTCCGTCAAGTTAGTAATGTTTTTGAAATAAAATACATTTATTTCCCATCCCATTGCCTATTATACATTGCTTCCGTATTATTATCAATATCAATTACTACCTACA
>JACQHT010000170.1 GCA_016198835.1 Planctomycetota bacterium
CTTGAACATAATGTTTGTAACAATTTTTTCATCATCGGGCATCGGCTTTATATATTTCCTTCGACCAGCCCTATAAAAAACCTTTATGCCATCTTGATGTTTTGGATTATGTGATGCGGTCTTTATAATCGCTACATCAGCCTTTATGGGTGATTCCTTATAGTCGTAATAGGCAAGCATATAGGCGGCATTAGGAATTGGCGTAATCCCCATATCACGGACATTAGAGCCTGTGCTTCTTATCCCATCAATCACGGCTTGCATGAACCTGCCTTCTTTTCCTTTTATGCCTGTATAAAGGTCACGGGTGTCTCTTCCTACGAGGATATTTTCTGTGTCCATGCCTTTTAATTTAAGCGCCTGTATTGTTGAGTAAGCAAGCAGGTCAAGAAACTCTGGTAGTAGCTTATTTTCGTCTAAAGCGGCTTGAAGCGCAGCCTTGTAGCTTACTGGTTTATCTTCTATATGAACGTTGCCTCTGTAGCCATCCGTTCCGTGAATGCGGAAGTTCGGAGTATGGCGTGTAGAGTTTGGAGTGCTGGATTTTTTCATCTCGACTCCGTTACATTAGTGTATGCCTGAGAGACCCTATTTTTAATCTCCCCAATCTCTTTTTTTATGGCGTCTGATTCAACCAGAACTTGGGTTTGCTCTTTTATTCTCCTTTTAATCTGAGAGATTTCTGAGGATGATAATTTAGAACTTTTAATATCCTTTTTGAGATTTGATACGGAAATCTCCGTTAGTTTAAGCAGTCTCAATGTCCATCCAGCAAGTTCTTCGATCTGAGCCTTAAGGATTTCAATTTCCTTTATATATGCAAACGTAGGGGCAGCCCCCTGTGGTTGCCCTGTATCAGGGCAGGCGCGGGGGACTAACGCTACTATCTCACCGCCCTGCTCGATTGCCTCGTAAAGTTCTTCTGCATCAGGGCAGGCGCTGGGGCCTGCCCCTACTATCCCTGTCAGACTAACATTAACAAGGACATTAAGCTGTCTTAAGCCGTCAAGATTTATCTCGATGTTCTCCATTGTTCTATCTCCCAATCTTCCCCTCTGGGAGATAATAGTCCCTTTTCTGACCGTTTCAGGGATACCCCCAACGACTACGTCGCCCATGGATGTCTGGCGTCCAAATGTTTTGCTCATAGAGCCTATAAGTGCCTTTGTCTCAATTACTGCAGGCGCCTGTGCGCCGGAACAAATACCTGCCTTTGCGCCGGATTTTACTATTGTTATCCCTTTAATGCCGTCGTTGCGCGGGTCAAAATTGCTGGTTGTAAAAAGGGCGCCAAGATTAATGCCCTCAATGATTATGGCAATTTCTTTCCCTTTATACTCTATGATAAGTTCTTCTTCTGGCTGGATAGGGTCTTCAACGAGTTGAGTAACTTTTCTCGACAAGATTGTCCCATAGAGGAGCGCTTCCATTTTTTCCTGCAATTCAAGGTAATAAGCCTCACCCCTCACCCTATCCCTCTCCCCAAGGGGGAGAGGGTTGAGGTGAGGGGAGTCTATGCGGATGACGCAGGCAAGGAAGTTACCTAAGTAATTACGGTGTGCCGCCTCTACTTTATTAAGGGCAGAGCCGCCGCGAATGCATGCAGCCTTAGTCTCGCCGCCAGTACCAACATGGACAAAAGGACCGATTATTGAATTGGGTCTTATGTTTA
The DNA here is from genome assembly GCA_016198835.1 of Planctomycetota bacterium. Classification (GTDB taxonomy): domain Bacteria; phylum Planctomycetota; class Brocadiia; order Brocadiales; family Subterrananammoxibiaceae; genus Subterrananammoxibius; species Subterrananammoxibius californiae. Next base: position 1,673 of record JACQHT010000170.1, read on the forward strand.
CCCCGGGGTTAAGGTCGGTGCCACCCCATACAACGCTTTGCGAGACCCATGCGTCAAAAATATCAACCGTGAAACATTCTTCTTTTCCATGTTCAAAGGGTGGCATGGACAAACTTGTTTGTCCGTGCTTTTGATACTTTACAAGCCTTCGATAAGGGGCAATACAGCTATTCTCAATAACAGCACCAGGGTGATGAATCTTTGTCCCATCCCCAATAAAGGAGTTAACGATGCGTCCATCTATTATGGCATTGCTTCCAACAACGTTTTGTTCGCCTTCTAATACGGACGTTTTTTTAAAGAGATTATTATCCCCTGACTGCAATAAGTTCTTAATTTCGCCGTAAACCTTATTCTTTTGCCCGAATCTTGCGGAGATAACCCTAGCGTCTTCCGCTTCAAATAATGCTTCTGTATTAACACATGTCAATTCTGAATTGTATACCTGCGAATAATCGCCAATGGTTGAGTGAATGATGCGTGAGTTTTTGTCTATATAACAACCCTTGCCAATGGTGCTATTTTCGATAATACCCTCAACAATAGAAGAAGCGCCGATGACGCATTCTATTATTTCTGCCTGTTTGCCTATAAAAGCTCTCTTCCCTGTTGTGTTTTTCATTTTCACAGGATGTTTTTATCCGAATGAACCCCGCTGTGCAGTTCGAGGACTTCGTTGACCTTTATCTTCAGTTTAAATTCTTCTTGTGGAAACTGGGCTTCACCCTTTTCTACGGCGGGCGCATAGCCGTCAAGCACTGCTTCAACCTCTTTTGACATCACCGTGCCAAGAATCTGATACCCTACTCTTTTATCTGAATCGTATACCGCTACGGCGATTTTATTATTTTCTGCAAGATTTTCAAGCGACTTAACGCAAAACCACGACTTGAATGCCATACTTTCACTTCCGGGTAATACCGTAAGACCTTCAGCTACAGCAATATGGGGGATGCCTGCCTTGCTTGATGTGGTAACAAAAGAGTAGCGTATTTTTTTAACAACGGCTTCAATCTGAGGTGGTATTTTTGGCATAATTGTACAATAACCAAATCTCAAATATCAAATAAACTCCAATTTCCAAATTCCAGATGGGATTGGGATTTGGTGCTTGGTATTTGGAATTTACTCAGGAGAGGTAAGTCCTGATTGCATCCTCGAACCGCATTGGCTCGAAGTCAAAATCACTTTTCATTGCCGTTATATCACAGATGTTATCAATCTGGAGCATTGTTAATTGCTCACGTGTAAGTGGGGGAGCGGATAGTAATTTTTCCATAAAGAAGGCAAGGATTTTTCCTACCCATAAGGGTAGATGCACCTTTATCCTTCTCTTGCCCATAACACGCATAATAGTATTGAGTATTTCATTGAAGGTGAGTTGTTCGGGACCACCGAGTTCGTAAGTAGTGGCAAACTGCTTTTCGCCCCTACATGCCGCAGTGACAAAGCAATGGGCAACATCGCCCACATAAATTGGCTGCATTTTATATTTACCAGACCCAATAACTGGCATCATGCGTGTAAGAAAGGTCTGTCTAATCATCCTTGCAAACATGTTAACAAATTTATCATCCGCACCACAGATAATAGACGGACGGAAGATAACATACTCTAAGCCACTTGCTCGTACCGCTTCTTCGCCCTGCCATTTTGTCTTATGATAGCGGCTTACTGCTTGGGCTCCTGTACCCAATGCACTCATTTGAACAAACTTTTTTATCCCACCTTTTTTTGCTGCATCAACGACATTTGCCGTGCCCTCTGCATGTATCTTTTCAAATGTTACATTCTTACCTTCCCTTATTATACCAACGAGATTGATTACGGTATCTATGCCTTCCATTGCCTTCGGAAGGGTTTGAGGCTGGGTTATGTCACCTTCGCTGTATTCAAGTTCAAGCCCATCAAATATAGATAAGTTAGAGGTCTTTCTAACCAAGCATCTTACCTTCTGGTTTTCTTGGAGTAGCTTCCTAACCATGTTGCGTCCCACAAAACCAGTACCACCTGTTACCAGTATCATATCTCTTTCCTCCTCTTTTCGCATGGACAAACGAGTTTGTCCATGCCACCCCTAATCCACAGTGGCGATGGCTTCTATCTCGATGCCCACATCCTTTGGCAGTCGTGCTGCCTCAACCGTGGCACGGGCTGGTTTTACCTTTCCGAAGAATTCAGCGTATACCTCATTAACATCTTTATAATTGTCCATATTTGTCAGGAAGATGGTTGTCTTAACTACCTTTTCAAGCGACGAACCGCCTGCCTCTAAAATATTCTTAAGATTTTCAAGCACTTGACGTGTCTGTTCCTTTATATGGCCGCATACTAACTCACCAGACGCAGGGTCTATTGGTATCTGCCCGGAGGCAAAGATAAAAGAACCTGCACGTATCCCTTGCGAGTACGGACCTATTGCAGCAGGCGCTTTGTTGGTTGAAATAACCTCCTTTTGCATACTTTTTCCTTTTTCCCCATCTACTGTATGCTGTCTACTATCTACTTATTTTACCGTTTCTCATAGCCATTTGCAGCACCTGAATGGTATGAAGCATTTTCTTTGGCATATTCCTGGCAGCCAGCCCATCTGAAATCTGCATCATACAACCGGGGCAATTTGTTGCAACGATATCGGCGCCA
>JACQHT010000165.1 GCA_016198835.1 Planctomycetota bacterium
TGGGTTATCCAGGCAATGGCAACCATCCTGCAGGTTTTACTTGGTATTTCAAGAGAGCAACAGTGGGTATCCATTGGGATATGCGTAGCCATCGCCCTTAGTTACACGGTGCTTTCCGGCTTCTGGGGTGTTGTAATGACAGACCTTTACCAGTTTGCAATAGGAATGGTCGGGGCTATTGTGCTTGCGGTTGTTTGCCTTGGCAAGGTTGGAGGGGTGGGGGAACTTAAAGCTAAGTTAGCCACGCTATCGAACCCCCACGAATCCACACTCTCCTTTATCCCGCCGTTTGACAATACTTCCTCGCCGCTCCATGCGGATTTCTGGACGTCTTCAACCTTCACGCTGATAATATTCCTGGGGCTGATGTGGTGGTCTGCCCACAATGCAGACGGCGGCGGGTATATCATACAGAGGATGTCGGCGGCAAAGAATGAAAAACACGCCACACTTGCGACCCTGTGGTTTAATATGGCACATTATGCCTTAAGGGTCTGGCCATGGGTAATCGTTGCTTTGGTTACGGTTGTTGTATTCCCGGAACTCTCTGGTAGCCGTGCAAAAGAGGCATATCCTAAAGCCATTACCACATTTCTTCCAGTAGGATTAAAGGGGGTTATGGTCGCATCGTTCCTGGCAGCCTTTATGTCAACCATTGATACGCATCTTAACTGGGGCTCCTCATATTTTATCAATGATGTTTACAGAAGATTTTTTGTCAAGGATGCAACCCAAAAGCACTACGTGTTAATCTCAAGGTGCTGTTCTATCGTGCTGATGCTTATAGCGGCTGTGGTTGCAATGCACCTTGACTCAATAAGCAAGGCGTGGGAGTTCCTTTTACCTATGGGAATGGGGGTAGGGCTTGTGCTTATACTCAGGTGGTTCTGGTGGCGCATTAATGCCTGGTCTGAAATCTCAGGCCTTTCGGCATCCGTGATTATAAACCTTATACTACAGCCTTTTGATTTAGAGGTTCAACACAGGATTGCTATAATTGTTCCGTCCTCAATTGCCATCTGGATGGTTGTTACATTTCTCACTAAACCCGTGCCTAAGGAAAGGCTCGTAGAGTTTTATAAAAGGGTGCGACCCGGTGGATTCTGGAAGCCGATTAAAAATGAGATAAAAGACGTCGGCAAAGGGACAATCGGCTGGCGCACCCTTATAAACTGGATTTCAGGCGTGTTTCTAATATATGGCACGACTTTTGGGATAGGCAAGATGATTTTTCAGGAATTCACAACAGGCGGCATCCTCCTCGGCTTAGCCTTAATTGGTGGAGTAGTGATTTATCTTAACTTCCCAAAGCACTTGTCTTGAAAAAAGTAAAGAACGCAATTTCTTTGACTCTTTTCTATCTTTTTGCATATAATTACTTATGAAACTCATCGGTAAATATCATACTTAAAAGACAGGAGTAGAATCATGAAATACTTAAAAATAAAAACTTGCAAGGGAATCGTGAAGGGAAAAACCATTGTTCTGGAGAAGGATACCGGTCTTCCAGAAGGAATAAAAGCGCATGTTCTGATAAAACCAATTAGACCTAACCCTGAAAAAGTTATCAAGGAGCAACTTAAACGTTTAAAGGAGGCTCCTGAAGTGGGTAGATTACTTTATAGGAACAGAGAAGAACTTTATGAACGATAATGAACCATTGATTGATACAAATGTTTTAGTCCATGCTTATGTATTATCCAATGAAAAAAGGCATGCCATGGCGACATGCCGTGGAAGGAGGGGTCAAGGAAAACTTTCAATATTACCTCCCCTTTATCCCCTCCTTGCGAAGGAGGGGATAAAGGGGTGGTGTAGATTGCTTCCTTTTTGGATTGGCTTTATGGTGGAATTATACTACATAATTTCAATTTGACAAGGGTTTTTGGGGAAATTTTTTTGGCTGGAATTAAGTAAGATAGGGCACAGCGCACCATGCCCCTACAGGGATTGCTTCGGATGGGATGGGATTGTTTCGTTTTCGGCTCGCATTTACAAAAAGCGAAAGGCCTTGCATCTTTGAATTTCAGAATTTTGGCTTAAGACCTGCTTGTTTGCACAATTCGTTGGCTGTTATTCTATCAATTGTGCGGTGTCTTTTAATCGGTATTATTTTTTCGTTATTTGTATAGATTGAATGTTTGCTACCTTCTCGTATCAGAAAGAACCCGTTTTCTTCTAAATACTTAATTAAGTCACGACGTTTTACAGACATCTTATACCTCTACAGGTATTTGTTCCAGAAGGGCTCTACCAGTAGGAATTTCTTTATTTTGCTGCCGATAAGTTATTATCATCTCACGTACAGCATCTTGAAGCATTTCCCTACATTCTTCTAACGTCTTCCCTTCCGTTATTACTTCTGGCCACTCTACCAACTGTCCCATGTAGCCTGTGTTTATTTTTGTATATTTGGCCGTATAGGTACTTATCATGCTATCACCTCCTTATGTTATTCGCATTGCTAACAAATGACATGTTGCTTGACAGTTTTGTTTCAACTGTACTATAACAAATTAGTTTTGTAAAGTGTTTTTCGTAAAATCCTTGAGATTCTTCTCCGCCTGAGGCGGATCAGAATGACATGTAAAGGGTTCAGAAGGATATCATTGAGATTGCTTCGGGGCTTCGCTTTGCTGGTTAAATCATCCTCCTGCATGGACAAACCCTCCTGAGGCGGGCAGGCGAGTTTGTCCGTGCCACCCCGTTCTTTTCAAAGATGTAAGTGCGTTATCTGAATGTTATTATTTCCAATTTCATACAATTTGGCAAGATGCTTTCTGCTCATAAGGGCGTGAAAGACAGCCGCATCATCCTTAAACTCTCGGCTTATTATCTGTGCATTTTCAAACAAGTAGGCAATCAATTTGCCATTTTCCGTACCGCACTTCAGGTTAATTTCCACCTGATTTTTACCGAGGTGTTCAAGTATCCTCTGCTTTAACTCTGATAGACCGTAACCTTTTAGCGCAGATATAAGGATGCAATCATTATTATATTTATTTCTAAAGAATGTGCTTAAGGATTCATCCCTTATTGCATCTGCCTTATTAAGCGCCATTATGGTTGGTTTATCACTACAACCAAGCTCATTCAAGACCACATTAACCGCATCTGCCTGTTCGAGCGCGGCAGAAGAGCTAATGTCCACCACATGGAGTAACAAATCGGCGCTTCTAACCTCTTCAAGCGTGGCATGGAATGATGATACTAATTGATGGGGCAACTTTCTTATGAAACCTATGGTGTCACTTAGAAGAACTTTACAGCTCGCGCCAGAGGCGGATTCGCCATCCTTTTGGCGAACATTACTTAACTTGCACATCCTCGTCTTTGTATCAAGCGTGGAAAAGAGTTTATCTTCCACAAAAGCATCTGCACCGGTAAGGGCATTAAGCAGGGTAGATTTTCCTGCATTGGTATACCCAACAAGAGAAACTGTGAAGTAATCTTTCCTTGCCTCTACTAAACGCACCTTTCTTTTCTCTGCCTCGTGGAGCTTTCTTTTCAGGTTGTTTATCTTTTTTGCTACTATGCGCCTATCAGACTCTATCTGCTTTTCTCCGGGACCTCTCGTCCCGATGCCACCCTCAATCCTTGAAAGGTGCGTCCACATACGCCTGAGGCGGGGAAGTGTATATTCCAGTTGTGCCAGTTCGACCTGTAGTTTAGCTTGATTTGTTTTTGCCCTTGTAGCAAATATATGAAGGATTAACTCACTGCGGTCAATAACTTTTGTGTTTATGATGCGTTCAAGGTTACGTACCTGGGCGGGGGTAAGGTCGTCATCGCAGATTATAACGTCAACATCCATAGATGCGCATAAAGATGCCAACTCCAGAGCCTTTCCTTTGCCAATATAATAGGCAGGGTCAATGCTTTGCTTTTTTTGAA
>JACQHT010000181.1 GCA_016198835.1 Planctomycetota bacterium
GGCCCCTGGGGCGGGTCTCCGACATTCGCCCCGCCAGCCAATCCGCTTAAGGCGGAGGTGTCACTTAATTCGTTTGGTGACTTTAGTGGTGCAATGTCCATTTTCACGTTCCTCTAATAGTTCATAGCCCATAGTACTGCAGGTTTTGACTATGAGCTATCTACTGAATGCGCCAAGCGCCTTATTTATCATTTCCTTTGATGTGGTCATAACGGCAAGATTCGCCTCGTATGCCCTTGAGGCCGTGACCATATCCACCATTTCATTTACAACACTAACGTTAGGCACCTCTACCATCCCATCTTTACCAGCCTTTGGATGACCAGGCATGTAAATTTTATTAAATGGCTCGGTACTTTTAACTATACCCCGCACCTTTACACCACCGAGGAGTTCCTCACCGGGAATATGACTGTCGAGGGAGCGCCTCAAGAGTGAAATAAATTCAACCTGTTGTCTTCTGTAGGGCATGCCATCTGGAGACTCTGTAGATTGGGCATTTGCCAGATTATTTGCGATGACATTCATACGCATACGCTCTGCTGATAAACCAGATGCGCTAATATCCAGAATAGAAAATATGTTCATCGTTTCAGCCTCCGTATATCCTTTAAAGGTAGACAACGGACTTTATGTCCGTTGATTTCAATGAGGTAAAACCTCGTTGTCTACCAAAAGCGTTGAAGTTGGTTTATGATGGTGTTCCACCACCAATGGCACTCTTTAGCATAGCAAATTTCTTGGACATCAATTGCACAAATACGTTGTATGAAAGCGCATTCTTAACCAACTCAGAAACTTCTTCTTCTATGTTTACATTATTACCGTCGTTTCGCTGCGATGTCTTTTCGGTATTTTTTGCAACTACTACTTTTGGTTTAATGGAGCTAATATCAGAGCTGCCACTCCCCTTCAAAGCCGCTTTGAGCTCGGTTTCAAAGCTCGTATCTAACCTTTTATATCCAGGGGTGTTAACATTTGCAATATTATTTGCAATGACCTTATGCCTGATTACGCTTGCATCAATGACCTTTTCTAAAAGTCCAAGCTGTTTATCTCCCAGATACATTGTTTTTCTCCTATTGTCTGAGGTAGCAAAGACTGTACCACAACGTAGGGACATCTATAAGTTATTACTATGAAAGAAGTAGGGGCGTTCAATTGAACACCCCTCAAAATGAATTAAGGTAAAAAGGGTTCGGATAAATCAGGTAATTCTTTCCCCGGAAAGTTGTAATGGTAAACCATCTTTCACATACTTATTCAATTTGTTCCGGAGGGTTCGGGTGGTAATCTTCAGAATTTCTGAGGCCCTTGTCTTATTGCCACCCGTAGATTCGAGCGTTTGAAGGATTAAGTCCCGTTCTACATCTTCAATAGCCATGCAGGAGGTGGTAGGAAGGGCGTGAAAAGCAAGTCCTGGAACTTGCTTTTCACCTGTTAATCCATTCTGCGGCAAGGTATTCAAGGTGTTCTTGAATAAGCCATTCATAAAGTGTTCTGGCAGTAGTACCTCTGAGGATACCATTACAACAGTTCTCTGGATAATGTTCTTAAGTTCTCTAACGTTTCCTGGCCAGTGATATTTACAAAGTAAGTCCATAGCTTCTTTACCGATAGACTTAACGGGACTGGGACTTTCTTTTCTAAATTCCTCTAAGAAGTGTTCCACAAGGAGTGGAATATCCTCCGGTCTCTGTCTCAGCGGAGGCAACATAATGGGAACTACGTTTAACCTGAAGAAGAGGTCTTCTCTAAATTGTCCTTTTTCAACCTCGGTTCTGAGGTTTCTGTTGGTAGTTGCAACAATTCTCGTGTCAATCTTCAGCGTCTTTGTCCCCCCGACCCGCTCAAACTCCTCTTCCTCTAAAACACGAAGGAGTTTAGCCTGGATATTTGGCGATATTTCGCTTATCTCATCTAACAGTAAGGTTCCCTCATTGGCAAGTTCGAAGCGACCTTCCCTCTTAGAAGTTGCACCTGTAAATGCGCCCTTTTCATGTCCGAAAAGTTCACTTTCAAGTAATGTCTCGGTGAGGGCAGCACAATTCACCTTTATAAATGGTTTGCCTTGCCTGAGGCTGTAATAATGAACGGCATGGGCTATAAGCTCCTTTCCAGTGCCGCTTTCACCCTGTATAAGCACGCTTGCCTTGCTCTGCGCAACCTTCTTTACCTGTTCGTATATTTCATACATCCTTGATTTCTTACTCATAATAGGTACATTCACACCGTTCCCTGTAGCCTTGGACCTCCAGTACCTTGTTTCTTCTATGAGTTTTTGGCGCTCCTGTACCCTTGCGAGAAGGAGTTCAATATGGTCGGGTGAGAAGGGTTTTATTATATAATCGTAAGCACCCTTTTTCATTGCATCAACGGCAGACTCTACGGTTCCGTAGGCAGTTATAATTATAATGATGATTTCGGGAGATATGCGTTTAATATTTTCAAGAACCTCTATACCGCCCATTCCTGGCATCTTCATGTCAAGGAATATCAAATCGCATTCTTCCTTGCCAAAGCGTTCGACCGCCTCCTGTCCGTTACTCGCCATTATGACATCGTAATGATTCCTCACAAGTACTTCGTGCAGATATTCACGGCTCACCATCTCATCATCAACAACCAGTATCTTTTCTATAGCCATCTTTGAAATCCCCAGGTCAAGGTTCAAGGGTTTAAGAGTTCAAGGGCCCCTGAAACTTTTGAACTTTTGAACTCTTGAACTCTTACAGGTAGATTAACAAGGAAAATTGTGCCCTTTTGCAATTTGCTTTGTACCGTAATCCATCCGGCATGAAGTTCAACTATCTTATGTGCAATGGAGAGTCCTAAGCCAGTTCCGTCTGGTTTTGTCGTAAAGAATGGGTCAAATATTCTTGCTTTAACATCATCTCTAATGCCGATACCAGTATCTGCTATGCCTATTTGAACCACATCAAATTGCGGATTGCGGATTGTCGAAGACCCGCCATCTTTTCGGTGGGCGGATTGCGGAATAGGTGTTTTTTCCTTTTTGCCTTCCGCATTCTGAATTCCCCAATCCGAACTAACGGTAATATCGCCCCCTTCTGGCATTGCTTGAATGGCATTCAGGAGGAGGTTAAGAAACACCTGCTGAAGCTGCTCCGGGTCACAGGGGATATTAGCAATGTGAGCGTTAAAGTTTCTGCATATACGAATGCTTTTTATTCCCTTTTGCTTCATCTCCATAGTCGCAAAATACACAGCGTTATCCAGTATCTCAGAGATATTTGCATCCACCAAGTTTAGTTTTACTGGTCTTGCAAAGATGAGTAAATCTGTAATAGTTTTATTTAAACTCTTTGTGCCATTTATTATACTTTGTACCAGCCTGCGACGTGGGTCGCCATTATTAAAGTCCCTTTCCAGTAATGAGGCAAACCCCTCAATGCCGTTCAACGGATTGCGTATTTCATGTGCTATTGTCGCAGCCATTTCTCCTATAGTTGCTAATTTATCTGCCCTATGTAACCGCTCCTTTAAATCCCTTATTTCCGTAACATCACGAAAAATCTCTACAGCGCCTACGATGTTTTCCGATATGTCTTTTAGCATGGATATACTACTTTCCACTAACCGTGCTTTATCGTCCTTTGTCAGGATTTCGTGCTCTACATCCAGATAGTTTTTACCATCCCGAAGGGCTTTTAGCAATAATGGAGGCCCGGCAGACACGTTCCTTATGACAGATTGACAATCCTTCCCTCTAACTTCAGTAGCACTAATATTGAGGATTTCTTCAGCCGCCCGATTTAGTGTGGTGATTTTACCATTTAAATCAATGGCTACCACCCCGCTGTGCATACTCTCAAGTATATTATTTAAATAACGTGTCAAGCTGTCGAGTTCCTCAACCTTTCGTTTCAACCGTTCATTTGTAAGCTCCATTTCATTGTCAATTTCCTTGACCCTTTCCTGAAGCTGCATGTATGCCAATTCAAGTTTCTGCGTTGATTGGTTGAATAGATTAAAAGCTGCGGCAAGTTCCGCTTTAAAATCTTGCCCAGTACCAACCTGCTGATTCTGGGTATGCCCATCATCTTCTTGCATTTGCTCTTTCATAGTCATTTCTTTAACCATTTTATTTTTTCATGCCACTGCTTCCACCAATTGAGGTCTTCCACGTACCATTGAGCTTCTTTGGCTGGATAGGCATTTGGGTATTTTTCCTGTAGTTTCTGATACGTGGTCAACGCATTATCAACCTGGTTGAGATTTATGTAGCAATTGGCTGTTTGATATAATATCCAGGCATTATCTTCTTCGCTTCTTTTCTCAGGGTCTATTGACTGGTAGGTTTGAAGGGCTACTTCGTACTGAGATAATTTATAAAGACCATCTGCCGTCCCGAGTAAATCTACATTCCCCTCCGATTCTAAACCCTTAGAATCTATTTCGGAAATTTGCTCAAATGCCTTGCTTTTGGATAATGAAGCTGCCGTATCTTGTTCAGGCTCAGTTAGTAGATATTTTTCTGATAGTTCACGCTTGTTATCATTAAACCCTTGTTGTCCGACTGAGGGGGACGCCACTACCTCATCGAAAAGTTTTTTGTGTTCTGACTCCAATTCCTCAAGCCGTTGCTTTTCAGTTGTTAATGTCTGTGTCAGGAATTCAAATCGTTCATCATCAATCTCAGTATAATCCTCTTCAGCAGGGTCGTGAGTTGCGAGTCTTGAATCCTGCTGTTCTATCGGAACGTCGTCAGCTACAACTGCATCTGCATAGACAATCGGTATGTTTAGCACACATAAAAAAATAGGAAGAAATACAAAGATGTTTTTTATCTTCATGTATATAAGAGAATACCTTCTCCTAATCCTGAGTCGAGCGTAGCTTTGTAAAATTTTGAAGATAATTTAGCGCAAACTGTGTGCCAGAAACCTGATGGTCATAGGTGATAGGTCATAGGTCATGGATTATGGGCATTTACCTATTACCTATAATCTGTTACCCATCATCCATTTTAGATTTATATCGTGGTTTTTTTGAACGAACCGTGGGATTTTTGTGCAGGGATAAAAACCAAGTTCTGGGTACTTGGGTTTTACAAAACCGATTTTTGTTCTGCGATTCTTAATTCCTTAAGCACACAGGTCTCGAAAGGTATATTGGGCTATAAGCTTAGAACAAACAACTGAAAAACTCATAGCCCTGGTTGCTGAACCTTCCCCTGGTAGGCAAGGATTGATTTGTCTATCTGTCCAAGTTCTTTATAACAGTCGCCAATGCGCTTATAGATACGTCCTTGATACATCTCACCGATGGCAAGGTCAAGGGCAAGCATTTTATTATAAGCAGACAGCGCCTCATTGTACTTATTTTCATTAAAGAGGCACTCTGCAACATAAAAATTAGCCTCAACAAGTGAGTGTTTATCCGAACCATCAACAGTGTACTGCATAAAGATTTCATAGGCATGACGAAAGTCTTCCTTCTCAAGAAACGCAAGTCCCATATCAAATTCCATTGCCTTTCTATAAGGTGAAGTTGAATATTTTTTAAGACCTTCCAGAAAGACCTTTATCGCAGCATTATAAACCTGAAGCCTTTGGAAACACTTGCCCATATAATAATGAGCACGAGGCGCAAGTTTGCTGTCTGGAAAACTTGCCAGGAAGCCCTTATATGCCTGTATAGCCCCAAAGTAGTCTCCCTGCATATAAGAGCAATCAGCAAATCTGCAAAAAGCATCGTCAGCCATAGGGTTTGTAGGCTCCGTTACAATAAGATTGCCAAAAACCCCTGCTGCTTCTTCATAATTGCCTATCTGATACATACAGTTTCCTATTTGATACTCAACCTCTGAGCGATATTTTTCTGACGGATATTTTTTCTTCATCACAAGGAAAGCATCCAGTGCTTCTTTAAAATCACCCAGCCGTTGGTAGCTGCGGCTTAACTGTAAATGGGCAAGTACCAAAATTTCGGGATTATCTCCGGAGAAGGCGTCAAGAATTTTCTTGTATATGCTGATGGCTTTACTATATTCCCCCTGAATGTACCATGTATCGCCAATTGAAAGGTACACCTCGCCAAGGAGTTCGTCACGCCGATAAGTATCAATAAAGCGAAAATAGAAGTAACGTGCATTCTCAAAATCTGACAACTTCTCGTAACACTTGGCAATATTTATAAGCGCAAGGCGTGTAAGTTCATCATTCGGGTACGTATCCACAATCGTCTGGAACTCCTGAATTGCCAACAAATGGGAACCAGTATTGAAATAATAATTACCAAGGTCAAAATATGCCTTGGTTAAAAGGGGACAATTCGGGTACTTTATTTGTGCCTTTTGATATAGCTGGACTGCCTTTTCTTTGAGATATTCCAGCGCAGAATCAAACGATAGTTTTGCGGGAAACGTGACCAATACTTCATCATTTTTAATTATGTGTTCTAACCCCTTACTCCCCAGAACTATTTCAAGTATATCCTCAAGAGGAGCCTTTTCTAAATACACGGTAACATAAGAAGATAATATAGATGTATCAACATCATCATCTACGGTGAGTTTCATACTACAGACATTAGAAAGGGTTTTTAAGAATTCCAAGACCGTAGACCTTGAAACGGTAACTGTGTACAAAACGACCCCATAGTCAGTTGGCTCTGTCGTTATTGATAAAATCTCGCTTTCCACCCCCGCCAAACCATCCACCCCAGAGTGAGCGGGTTGGGGTAGTGGAGCGGCGTTACCACCCGGTCGTGCAGGGAGCGTCATTAAACCCATCATTATTAAAATCGAGGCTAAACTATTGCTTCTCATTAGCGAACACATATCCTTGTATATGGGCGTAGTGAAGAGCCTCTTTCATGTAGGACTCGGCAATCTTATAGTAAGCCTCGGCAACAAAACCCTTGTCTTCATCCGAATATTTTGCCTCCTGGGCAACAAGGACAAACAAAAGCTTTCTACCTTTTTGAAATTCACCCTTATCAACAAAACATTCACCCTCTCTAAGCTTGGCTCGCACCGAATACGGGCTCCGGAAATATCCTGTAACTATATTCTGATAGGCGGCAAGGGCATCGTCAAAACGTCCTATTTTTTGATAACATTCACCGAAGCGATACTGTAAAAAATCCTCATCTGCAAAAGGTACAGACTGACTTGTAGCTTTATTGTATTCCATTAACGCCTGCTCATATTCCTTACACTCGAATAATTCATTCCCCCTCTTTATATAATCTGCATACCCAAGCTCCTTGTCCGCCTCAGGTAGGTTCACATCACTTTGTTCTTCGGAGTTCTCTTGCCCAGTGGGAGACTCGGTAACTGTATGCCCATTCTCCACAGGGGATAAAGGTTTCGTTAAAAGCAAGTCAACCCTCGCCTCGGTGGGAGTGCCGGTACTTGCTTTTAACTCTTTAATACCGACCTCTTTTAGTGTGAGGTTATCCTTTTTCAAGCGTGGCTGGAGTATTAAGAAAAAGAGGATAACTAATAGTATAACAACGTTAAAGGAATTAAATACCCATGGAGCGCTTAGCCTGTGGAGAAGATTTAAGACCTTACCAATAATCGTGTTCAAACCCCATGCCTTCCCATCCCCACTTGAGGGAGGCGTGTTGTGCATTACGCCAGAGGATGCATCTTTATTCTCTAAAAGCAATTCTGGTGAATTTGATTCTAACTCTTTTGAAACTTTTTGTGCTCCTGTATCCATAATATTGACAAGGGGTTTAAGCCCCTTGTTCTTCTAAGTTCACCACAGTGATTGTTTTTCAAGTATGCCAACCTGAGGTCCCAGGCTTGCTCGCATGCTATGTTCATCCCTATAAATACCCACTGTGCGGGAGAGGCCTGTTATCTTAAAAAGATGTTGAATAGGCTCACTGACGTTTACTAATTTCAAATCCTTCTTTCTTTCTCTGAGACATCTTACAGTGGATGCAATAATGCCAATTGCCCTTGCGGAAATATAGCGCGTAGCGCCCATGTCAAGAATAACGTGCTTTGTGCTTTCGCTGAGAATGCCATTAAGCTTATGGGAAAACTCCACGATACCCTCAAAGACTAAATCACCATCTAAAACCAGGACGGGTGAAAAGCAAGTCCCTCGGGTCACCACAGGTGGATGTTTTTCACATTCGTTTTCTAACCTCGCACCCAGTTCCGGGTGTGAAGTAAGTGCATTAAGAGCCATTTGATAAAATCTCTTTCGCCATGTAAACCCTTGTGCCAACGGTCTCGGACGATTGAATCATTACCCTGTCCATTAATTCTTGGATTAGAAAAATGCCCCGCCCACTTTCCCCGGTAAAGGGTTGATAATTTGTAAAATCTGGTTTCTTGTAGGACTGTACGCTAAAGCCGCATCCACTATCAAAAACTTCAACAATCAGTTCGTTTCCCATTACCTTAAACGTGACTATTATATCACCAGTTTTAACATCTCCACCATGATGGGAACCGTTACTATAAGCGAATAATCTGGCATTTATAATTGCCTCGTTTATTGCGGTTATAATAGCGTGCTCCTTTTGTGGCGTAAGGGCGAACCCTTTCAGAAGATTCTCAAGTTTGCTCACGATTCCTCGAAAGTCTTCTGTGGACGCAGGAATAATTATCTTTTCCTGTTTCGGTTCAATGCCGTTCCAATTCAGGTCCACCACCGCAACCACCCAATCATTATCAAGGTTGTCCACTGGGAGAGCGCTGGAAAGACTTGTACGAATCTTACGGGCTGTTTCCTTTCCCGTACAGCCCACCCAATCCTTCGCGAAGGACTGGCCAGCCTCCTTACTAACCGGCATGGTAGTCAATGAGTCACTACTTAAAAGTATCAACTTGCCTGAGGCAGGCAAAGATGTCTTTTCCTCTATATATATATCGGGAAATAGGTTCAATGGATAAGGGCTTGATTCCAACGTCGCAATTTTAGCGTCCCCTTGAAGGAGATAGCAGAATAGCTTTTGACCATGGTTTACATATTCAATGACCCCTTTTTTCTTATCAACCGTGGCACAAAAGAGCGAAACAGGGACTCGGGGTTTTGTGTTGAGGCAGAGGTATTTGTTTATTTTCTCAACTACATATTGGGGATGAATGTGGTTATCTGATTCGTTGGGCATCATAAACGGGGCGATTACAGTTCGGAATGTGGTCTTAACCATTGTGCCCAGTAGGGGCACGTTGCAACGTGCCCCTACATTTGAGGGTATGCTGCCAAAAATCAAGGCAAACCTTTTTTCGGCAACATCAACAACATCAAAAAAGGCACTGCTACCCAATGACGCCTCTTGGGATTGTTCCAAATAGTATGACACGTTTGGTTGTATCAGAATGCAATCAGACGCATCTAATCCGCCTAAGGGTGATTTCGTTCCTCTCTCAGCCTCGCCAGCATTAGTAGTCACCTTGTATAGATTTTCTGTCCTTGGTTTTTTTTTTGAAACATTCAATATCTTGGTGACGATTTCTTTCATTGACTTTACCTTAAATGGCTTGGCAACGAAATCATTAACGCCCAGCCTCATTGCTTCAATCACAGTCTCCATACTTCCATAAGCGGAAATAACGATAACCTTTGTTAGAGGGTCGGTCTTTTTTATCTCGGAGACCAATTGCAGTCCCGAAAGACCGGGCATTCTTAAATCTGTAATCACAAGGTCGAAACCCTCGGCATGTGCAAGCTCCAGCGCTTCTGTACCATTTTTGGCAGTAATGACTTCATAACCGTCTTCAGATAAAACCTGCTTTATAGAAAGCCTTAATGTCTCCTCATCATCTACAAACAGGATTCTTTTTTTTGTGGTTTCGTCTTTTATATTATTAGATATAATCATTTTCTACTATCTCTGCTTTACAACTGTTCAGATTTCAAACCATACTCTTTAATCTTGTTATACAATGTCGTACGATTTATGCCGAGTATTTTAGCAGCTTCCGTCCTCCGCCAGGAAGTTTCCTTTAGCACCTTGCTAATTAGCATTTTTTCCATATCCGCCATGGAACGACCTTCCAAAACAGGTTCAGACTTATCTACATATTCTTTCTTTTCTGGACAAATCATTACGTGCTCTGGAGAAAGTGTGTCACCGCTTGAAAGCAGCACAGCCCTTTCAATTACATTTCTCAACTCACGAACGTTTCCGGGCCACTCGTAATCCAACAACATCTTTTCCACCTGCTCTGAAATTTGGTAAATGTTCTTGCCAAACTCCGTGTTAAACTTCTGGAGAAAATGTTTCGTTAAAATAATAATATCGTCCTTTCTCTCCCTTAAAGGAGGTATGTAAATAGGCAATACGTTAAGACGATAAAAGAGGTCTTTTCTAAATGTTCCCTGCTTGACCTCCTCTTCTAAGTTTCTATTCGTTGATGCTATAATCCTTATATCCACCTCAATATCGTTTACCCCGCCAACCCTCTTAAACCTCCATTCCTGAAGTACGCGTAAAAGCTTGGCTTGAAGAGAAATGCTCATTTCCCCTATTTCGTCTAAGAACACCGTGCCTTTATTTGCAACCTCAAACAAACCAAGCTTCCCTGTGGCTGCGGCACCAGTAAATGACCCCTTCTCATATCCAAAGAGTTCAGCCTCAAGCAGGCTCTCCGTAAGTGCAGCGCAATTAATCTCCATAAAGCGATAATCCTTCCTGCTACTCGTATTATGAATCGCCCTGGCAACCAGTTCCTTTCCAGTGCCGCTTTCGCCGTGAATTAATACGGTACTGGTGGAACTTCTTGAAACCTGCTTAATGAACCGATATATCCTTTTCATCTGTTCGCTCTGGCCAACCAGTACGCCATTCGAGTAACCCCCGTAATCACGTTGTTGCGCCCGAAGTTCTAACACCTCCCTGCGAAGCGCCTGCGCCCCAAGGGCTTTTGCCACCACAAGCTTTAAGTGGTCAAGCTTAAAGGGCTTTGCCAGGTAGTCATAAGCGCCTAACTTCATCGCTTCTACCGCAGAATCAATGGTACCATACCCCGTCATTACTATCACAAGCATAGTAGGGTCCTTTGCTTTAACCTTTTCTAACAGGGTCATACCATTCATTCCCGGCATTCTCAGGTCTACAAGTATTAGGTCTGGCAGAATATCTTCAATCTTTTTAAATGCCTCATCTGAGTTACGGGCATCTATTACCTCATGCCCTTCCTCAGATAAGGCTTCCTTCAAAGACAACCTTATTGTTTCCTCATCATCAACAATCAATATTACTGCCTCAGGCTTCACCGCCTTAATCCCCCTTAATCTCTGAGATTAAAATAAAAATAAACATCAAGAATTATAGAAAATGTTGAAATATTTGTAAATTAAACAGGCGTCTGTTGAAAAAATCAACACTTTTTTGACATCTTTGTACTTCTCCTCACTTTACAAATAATTTTAGCAAACCCCATACCAGTATGAGTTGGGAGTTGAGAGTTGAGAGTGGGGAGTTAAAAATTTAATTTTTTTCCTGCAACTCTAAACACGTAACTCCTAACTCATAACTCTATAAAACCTTCGTTATCTCATCAACCTTAAATAACGGCAGGCTAACCACCTTTCCTTTTTTAATAGCCTTAATGCCCCCACTCTCTCTCCCTCCCCCCTCAGGGGGGAGGGTAGGGTGAGGGGTAGTTATACTACCGATAATCTCACAATTAATATTATTTTTCCTGAGTATATCCAAAACCCTTGCGCTGTCCGAAGGCTTACACACGACAAGGAGCGAGCCAGAAGCAATCAAGCCCAAAGGTTCGAGATTATATTTCTCACACACCATCCTTGTCTCTTTAAGACAATACACGGCATCGAGATTAACCGTTAAACCTTTATCCACGAGCTTTGCAATCTCCCACAGCCCTGTGGCTAATCCTCCCTCAGTCGGGTCGTGCATTGCATGAACCTTTGCCACGCTATTAGCAAGCAGTGCTTCTTTTACAACACTAATACCCGGGTCATGAAGAAGCCTTTGTGCCTGCTTGACAAATTCCCATCCGTAATCCCTGGATAGTTCTTCCCCCCTTTCCAGTGCAATTAAAGCAGTACCCTCAATCGCTATGCCTTTAGTCAGGATAATATCATCGCCAACCTCAACGTTTGTACTGACTACGAGCTTTTCCTTTTCAACCTCTCCGAGCATGTGCCCGACCACGATTGGTCTGTCAAGTCCGTATGTAATTTCCGTATGACCACCACAAAGCGTAACACCTAATTCGTCTACCGCACGGGTAATGTCCTGAAATATTCCTTTAACCAGCGCTTCATCCGTCTTACCTTCTGGCAACAATACAGAGGCTAAAAACCATTTCGGCGTTGCACCCATCGTAGCGATGTCATTGGCATTAACATTTACCGCATACCAGCCAATCTCCTGTGTGGCAAAGGTCACGGGGTCTGTCTTAGCAACAAGATACCTTTCCCCAAAGTCAATAACCGTAGCATCTTCACCTATTTTTGGACCAATGACAATTCTTGGGTCGGTGATTGGATAGCTTTTAAGCAGTTTTTCAAGAAGGTCAGGAGGCAGTTTACCAACTGGAAATTTTCTCATAGTGTTTTTATAGTCCTTGCTGCCATTTTGAAATATGTAGGGGCGTATTGCAATACGCCCTATGAGTCAGGAGTCATGGGCCGAGAGTCAAGATTCAAGACTCAGGACTCACGACTCAAGACTTCGCTTTTTTATACCCTTTCCATTTACCAGTTTCAAGTGTATTGTAAGGAATTCAATTATATTAAGGTGGCCACTTTTGATGCTTTTGCCAACCTCTATAGTGTGCAGCCGAGAAAAGAATTAAATAACTTTTTTAACAAAAATTTCCAATTTTTTTACGTCGTAACATTTAAATATCTTAATTCTTACAAATAATTTACAGAAAATTCCATTAAGTTTTTGACAACTTTTGTTGTTTTTTCTTTACAACATGGTATAATGATGTATAGAAAGGGGGTAAACTATTATGGAGAAAAGGAAGACATTTGGTAGTTTTTTTAAAGAGAAAAGGATTGAGCTTGGATTAATGTTGCGACAGTTTTGTGAAAAGTATAATTTAGACGCTGGTAATATAAGTAAACTCGAAAGAGGAAGGCTGTCGCCGCCTAAGGATGAAATCTTAAAAAAATATGCGAAGCTCTTAAACCTAAAGGAAGGAAACGACGACTGGTATCTTTTTTTTGACCTCGCTGCAGCTGAAGCAGGAAGGATTCCAAAAGAGCTTAGGGAAAAAGATATTGTAGCAAGAATGCCAGTTTTATTTCGCACTCTTCGTGGGAAAAAGATATCTAAAAGCAAGCTTGATAAACTAATAAAATTAATCAAGGAATCATAATGGTCGCCGAGATAAAAGTTCCTTTTATAAACCATGACCAAATAAAAAATTTTGCAGAAGACTTCCTACAAAAGTATCATCCCGAAGATATAATCCCTATCCCAATCGAAGAGATAATAGACCTCAAATTAAAACTTGATATAATTCCTGTACCAGGATTACATAACTTAATTGATACAGATGGTTTTATCACTTCCGATTTAACAAGCATTTTTGTAGAGGACTATGTTTATCAAAATAGGCCTTGCCGATATCGTTTTACTTTGGCGCACGAAATAGGCCACTTTGTTTTACATAAGGATATTTACATACAACACAAGTTTAATTCAATTGACGGATGGATGAGTTTCATTGATTTTTTCCCTGAAAAAGAACGCTCTTTGTTTGAATGGCAAGCTAATGAATTCGCCGGCTTGATTCTTGTTCCATCTCGTCATTTAGAGAAAAGGCTACGATACAACATAAAACGCATTAAAGAGATCGGCATTCAAAACAAGAATATAATTTTTGATCAAACTGTTGAACTATTAGCCCAAGATTTTGTAGTATCAAGAGAAGTAATTCAAAGAAGAATAAAGAGAGAGTTAGAAAAAGGAACAATCAAAATCGTATTTTAAACTTTCCACAGAAAGCATTTTTGCTCACTTTTTTATACCCTTTCCATTTACCAGTTTCAAGTGTATTATGATGTTACCATTTTATATATATTAAGATTGACTTTTTTAATATAACTGGTGTATCATACCCAAAGTGAAGGCAGGTGAAAAGGCTAAAAGGCAAGAGAGGTCTAATGCCTTTTAACCTCTTAACCTCTTCGCCTCTTAAGAAGGGAAGGCTGTGAGAGTCAAAAGAGTAAAGATAGGAATAAAGAGCCTTAAAGAGTTACTCCAGGAC
>JACQHT010000180.1 GCA_016198835.1 Planctomycetota bacterium
GGGGGGAAGGGGGGGGTTATAATTGCTCAGTCATTAAATTCAAGTGGCAATGGTCCCTCAAAAAGCGTATCAACTCCAGTTTCCCAATTGATCCTGAATCTTACATTGTGGTTCGTGTCACTGAACTTGAATATCTGTCCCAAATTGCAGTTAAGTGCGCATGAATCTAATGTAGTACAAACTTCATAATCCTTATTTACACCATCAATATTGACCCTGATGTGCCAGCCGCTTCCCAAACCCTGCGCTTCGTTAAGGCATATGGATGCGCTAACAGGGTCCCCTACCTGACCTGTATTGGGGGTGAAATTGATAACTCCATCCTCGACCTCTGGGTTAGGAACTTCAGGAAGGGTGGTTGTCGTTGTCTCCGTCGTAGTTGTTGTCTCCGTGGTAGTTGGTCCCTCCGTCGTAGTTGTTGTTTCCGTTACAGTTGTTGTAGTGCCGCCACCACCGCCGCCGCCACCACCGCCACCTGAGGCTGCGGCTATGCCGCCGCCAATGGCTAATGCGGCTGCGCCAGCGCCAATAGCTATCTTTTCATTCTTGGACAACCCTTTTTTCTCATCTCCCGGTGCTGGTTCAGCCTCTCCTCCATCGGTAGTGGAAAGTCCCGCCACCCTCTGTACCTTCTTTGCGGCAAAGTATCGCTCATCGGGTTTGACGGTTTTAACAACTATACTGTCAGAGAAGCCTTCTAAACCGTGAGATTCTTTCGCTTCGCTCGCAATGACCGTGGGGAGACCCTCCTTTCCAAGGGTAAGGGTCTCACCGTATTCAGCAAAATCTCCCTGCCATGTAGGCACGAAACCGATATTCTTATTTGCCTGCAGTTCAAAGAGCCCTGTCTTTACAACATCGCCATTATGGTTGACGGCAAGGATAGAATAGAAGATATTTTCCGTCTCAGATGAAGGGGCAGGAATAATCCCAACATAGTTGTTATCTCCTTGGAGTTTCATCTTGGAGAAAACGAGATTTTTTGAATCCTTTGATGTGCCAAAATAAAGTCGTGTCTCCGCTATACCTGCAGGGTCGAGGATGCTTGCCTGCATAAGTATCCTCTTACCAGGGACAAAGAACTCTAATTGCGTGTGTTCTATTACGGTCTTGTCAATAACTGTATTTGTGCGTGCCGTGCTTTTAAATACCCATATATTTAAACCAAGTATGGCAAAGAAAAGTAACGCTAAAGGTATTACTACATAATTTCTCCTTTTTTCCATATTCTACATCCTCCCAATCTAAGTATTGTTTAAGGTGTTAAAAGGCTCTGACCAAGCCGGTTCACTGGCAGTGCAATTATACACTGACTGGTATGGTTGTCAAGCGAAAAATCCCATACTTTTTTCCGAAAAACAAAGTAAGCAAAAAACTGACATTTTTGATTTGCGTTTACAATTGGCGAGATTTTGTGTTGACATTTGCCTGTTTTTTGTTATGATAAAATGCTTTAAAATATCTATTAGCAGAAAAGATTGACGGATATATTTACGAGGGACGTTTTAATAGGAGGGAAAATTGCCAACAGTAACTGTTCAAGAATTAATAAGCGCTGGTTTTCAATTCGGACACAGAACAAGCCGCTGGAATCCTAAAATGAAGCCTTTCATTTTTGGCAAGCGGAATCTTATCCATATCATAAACTTAAGAGAAACTATTCGCGGACTCATCATCGCTTATAAGTTCCTTCTTAAGCTCACAGGTAGTGGAAAAGATGTTCTATTTGTTGGAACAAAGTGGCAGGCACGAAATATAGTAGCCAGGGAAGCGCAAAGATGTAATATGCATTATGTTAATGAAAGATGGCTGGGTGGTACTTTGACAAACTTTCGCACTATCCGTCAGAGGCTTGAACGATTAAAAGAACTCGAAAGTATTGATAGTGATGGTTCTATAAATCAGTACAGTAAAAAGATGATTTCTTCACTGCACAGGGAAAAGAAAAAGATTAAGGAAAACCTCGATGGAATAAGAAATATGAATGCGTTGCCCGGGGCTGTTATTGTGGTAGACGCCAAGCGAGAATTGACCGCAGTAAAGGAGGCAAATAAATTAGGCATACCAGTTATTGGTCTTATTGATACGGATTGCGACCCGGATTTGGTGGATGTATGCGTGCCAGGAAATGACGACGCTATAAGGTCCATTGATATTTTTCTAACCAAGGCTGCGGATGCCATCCTGGAAGGGAAAAAGATGGCAACCGCCTCAGGCGTACAGACGACCCCAGTAGTTATCGAACCGCAAGCCAAAACCGGATTACAGACATCTCTGTAAGTTGATACAAGCGGTTAGCCTGTCTAATGCCGTTCCAACTCCAGAAGTCAGAGGTCTGATTCCTTTATTCTGACTCCTGTATTCTGAATTCTTTCTACTTTAATTTTTTTGTTTAGCTATTTCTATTATGGAGGTATTTAATGGCAGTTGAAGCGGCAGATGTTAAGAAACTAAGGGAAATGACAGGCGCAGGGGTGCTTGAATGCAAGCAAGCGCTTGAAGAAACTTGTGGAGATTTTGGTAAAGCTACTGATATTTTAAAGAAGAAAGGCTTTGCAAAGGCTGCCAAAAAGCTTACACGCAGTACCAACGAAGGCAGAATAGGGGCTTATATACATTCAAACGGAAAGATTGGCACACTGGTGGAGATTAACTGTGAGACCGATTTTGTTGCCAGAAATGAATTGGTTCAACAACTTCTTAAAGACCTGTGTATGCAGGTTGCTGCAACCAATCCTATTTCAATAAGCCGGGAAGATATACCTGAGGAGACTCTCGAGAGGCAAAAAGAGGTTTTCAAACAATCGGTTGGTAACAAGCCTGCCAATATAGCCGAGAAGATTATTAGTGGCAAGATGGAGGAATTCTTTAAAGAAAAATGCCTACTTGAGCAGCCGTTTATAAAGGACAACTCCCAGAGCGTTAGAGATTTGATTACAGGTAAGATTGCCAATTTAGGCGAGAACATTAAGGTAAACCGATTTGTAAGGTTTGAGATTGGGGAGTGAAAACCATCCGCCTGAGGCGGATCGGACTTGGTTTTTACAATCTTTTGAAGCCCGCATTAGGTCATGGTAAAAGGAAAAACTCGGTACACAAGAGTACTTCTAAAGATTAGCGGTGAAGGGTTCTGTTCAGAAAAAAATCATGGCGTAGAAAAGGAAGACGTTGATTCAATAGCAAGTGAAATTGAGCGAGGCTCAAAGATAGGCGCTGAGATTGCTGTCGTGGTAGGTGGTGGAAATATCTTTCGTGGCTCGAGGTTAAACCTTTCAGGTGTAGACAGGACTCGTGCAGACCAACTCGGAATGATTGCTACAACCATTAATGCGCTTGTCCTGCAGGGCGCCTTAGAGGATTTGGGGCTTTCTGCATGTGTGCAGAGCGCTATCGGTATTCAGGAGGTTATTGAACCCTATTCCCAGCAAGTCTGCATGGAACGATTAAAAGAAGGCTGCATTGTAATCCTGGCTGGGGGGACTGGCAATCCATATTTCACAACTGATACTGCTGCCGCTTTAAGAGCAATGGAGATTGGGGCAAATGTGCTCCTTAAGGCAACGAAGGTGGATGGGGTATATTCAGCAGACCCCTTAACCAATCCAGAAGCAAAGAAATATGAGGAACTTTCTTATATAGACGTGTTAAGTAAAAATCTTAAGATAATGGATACGACCGCAATTACCCTGTGCATGGAACACAAGCTTCCCATTATTGTCTTTAATCTTAAAAGACCACGAAATATTGAACGTGCAATTAAAGGAGAACGAATAGGAACTTATATAGGGGAGTAAAGGCAATGGATGCCGATGAAATCCTGCTTGAAGCCGAAGAAAAGATGGAAAAGGGAATTGAAGTATTGCAAGCTGAGTTCAGGGGAATTAGAACAGGGCGGGCAAGCACTGGTCTCGTTGAGAACCTCAAGGTTAACTGTTATGGTTCGCAACTTCCTTTAAAACAAATAGCGAATATAACCGTACCAGAAGCCCAGTTAATTATTATAAAGCCATTTGACCCATCTACATTGAAAGAAATAGAAAAGGCTATCTTACAGTCTGAGCTTGGGTTTGCGCCCAATACAGATGGGAAGGTTATTCGCATTCCAATTCCACCATTAAGTGAAGAAACAAGAAAGAAGCTGGTACATCAAATTAAGGAATTGAGCGAAGAGGCGAAGATAGCCATCCGTAACGTAAGACGTGATGCAAATAAACACATTGATAAGATAGAAAAGGATTCTATCATTTCAGAGGATGTTGCGGATAAGGCGAAAAAGGATGTCCAGAAATTAACAAACGAATACGAGGAAAAGGCTGACGAATTACTTTCAAAGAAAACAGAAGAAGTAATGAAAATATAACATCAATACAAAAATGCGAAATCCGAATATCGAAATCCGAAACAAATACTAAACCCCAATTTTCCAAATGTTTCTCCGCCTAAGGCGGATCAATCTTTGATCTCAAACGGTTTAGATTTTGGGATTTGGGTCATTAGGATTTGTTTAGGGGTTCGGATTTAGGAATTAGGATTTTTTTGTTCTGGGGGCATAGCTCAGTTGGCAGAGCAACGGCCTTTTAAGTCGTAGGTCGATGGTTCGAATCCATCTGCCCTCACTTTTTTCATTTATTGACTATAACGGTAACGGCCCCATCGTCTAGCCTGGTCTAGGACATCAGATTTTCGATCTGAGAACTGGGGTTCAAATCCCCATGGGGTCATTTTTACTATCAAACCCTGAATTCGTCCGCCTTGTTTTACACACGGATAAACAAGTTTGTCCGTACCACCCCTTATCTTATACAGAACGCAGGGTGGCATGGACAAATTCATTTGTCCGTGATTTTCAACGGACATAAAGTCCGTTGTCTACTTAGGTGGATGGACAGGGTTTTTCTTATCACTGGAATAAATAATGAATATAAAAATCGAGTTGAGCACCGCCTGTTTTACCGACAAAGATTATTTCAAAAAGATAGAAGAATGCAGAAACTTTGTTGAGGATAATGGATACAAGTTTGGTATCCAGTTGCACAACTCAGTTACCAAAATAATGTATGAGGTACTAATAGTCCGCCTAAGGCGGATAGAATTCTCTGTTCATTCGCCTGTTCTATCACCATACCTTTTAAAC
>JACQHT010000168.1 GCA_016198835.1 Planctomycetota bacterium
CCTTGCTCTAACGATTGCCGAACATACGGCAACCCTGGAGGCGCCAGCCCTGAACACGTCATCAAGGTTTTCAACGGTTATTGAGCCAATTGCAAAAAATGGGATTTTTATCTCTCTTGCAACCTCACTGATGTACCCTAACCCTACTTCTTGCTCATGCGGCTTTGTCTTTGTGGAATAAACTGGTCCGGTACTAATATAATCTACGCCATCGAGCACCGCTCTTCTCGCCTGCTCAATCCTGTGGGTCGAGACGCCAATAATCTTATCTTCGCCCAGAATGTTTCTTGCATCACGAACGGAGACATCGTCTTGCCCGAGATGGACGCCGTCGGCATCAACCTCCCTGGCGATTTTAGGACGGTCGTTTACGATGAAGACTATGCCTGCACGAATGGTCAATTCTCGAAGTTCCTCTGCCAGCTTCAGAAATGCTCCATCATCCATGTTTTTTTCACGCATCTGGATAGCATCTGCCCCACCCTCAATAATGAGCTTTGCAGCATCTATTACGGGTATAGAAGTGATATTGCTACTTATTAAAACGTATAGTCTTAACAAGGATAACCGCTCCTCTTTTGTCATTCCTCAACCTTAACAAAATAATGTTGTTTTGGCAAGCTTTTTTTATTGACCTCGCTTGTTTTAAATCATATAATATGGGTGTTTGCAGGGGAAAAGCCATTTTTTCACAAATGATTTAAGAAAGCAAGAAGATGCAAAAAGATTTTGACTTCATAAAAAGGGGCGGTCGCATCCCGGTAAAATACTTTATAACTGCAGGGATAATTGTCGCCTTCATTTTGACTATTGGTGTAATTGGGCGGCAAAAACTGAGTTGGAAATACATCCACGCAGACCAAATCGGGGTAATAGTCAATAATTTAACAGGCAGTATAAAGCTCGTAAAACAGGCTGGCGCCAAGCTTTATTTTCCATTCGTGCAGGATATTTATATACTCGACAAATCTGAGCAAGTCATGGAGCTGTCCTCTACCAGCATCACTCCCGAAAGACCTCAGGGCAATCCTGTCATCGTGAAGACTATAGATGGTGGAGACGTTAATCTTGACATTTCCATTCATTATAGGCTTGTACCTGATATGGCTGTTAATATTATTCAGGATTCAGGTACTGGCGATGTATATAAGTTAAAGTGGATATATGACTATGCGCGAACCATCTGCAGGTACACATTTGGCGAGTTAACTATAGATGAGTTTCCAGACAGCACCAAGCGAGATTCGAAGGCTGATAAGGCAAGGGAGGAGCTTAACAGCCTCCTGGAATCGCACGGAATATTGGTTACCTCGGTAAACCTCCATGATTTTCGTTACTATCGAGAGTATGCAGAAAGGATTCAGGAAAGAAGGCTTGCAGACAAGGAAATAGAAGAACAAATGTCGAGGGCGAAGGCTGCAACAGAAAATCAAAAAAAGGTAGTTGTTGAGGAACAGAAAAAAAAGAACGTAGAGGTTGCCAGGTTCAAGGGTGAACTAAGCAAGAAGGAAATAGAGGCAGAGGCAGAGGCAGAAAGGATAAGACACGAAGCAGATACCTATCTGCTTAAAACGAAGATAGAAGCAGATGCGGAGCATGAAAGGCTTGCCAGAGAATCCGATGGAATCCTTGCCACAAAGACCGCCGAGGCTGAGGGTATAGAGAGCTTGAAAAAGGCGCTCGAGGGGGAAGGGGGACGAAATCTTGTAAAGATGGAATATGCCAAAAGGCTTCGTGAGGCAAGGATACAAGGAACACCTACATTAAGGTCCGGTACAGAATACCCCCGAGAAAGAATGTTATTGAAGGAACAACCTTCCCCATAAGGAGAAAGACTCGTGGTTTTTACTAAACCCGTAAGATACGGAATAATTGCAGGGCTTGTAGTAGCCAGTTTTATAATAATGTACGTAGGTTTTAAACTCTGCGTTACAAAGGTGGGTATTGACCAAACTGGCGTGCGCACCAAGGCATGGGGAGTGGGAAAAGGTATGATACAGAGAGATTACGGTCCCGGGTGGCACCGTCGTATCCCTAATATTGATGAATGGGATTTTTATGACACAACAGTTCAAACCCTCGAAATGACCAAAGAAGCGACTAAGGAAGGTCAGGAAAGGCAGAACATACTTATAAGAACCGCTGATGACTACGAGGTCGCAGTTGACATAATTGTAAAATACCAGCCTATCAGGAGTCTTGTTCACATGCTACGCCAGGATGTAGGTCTTGGAGATAAATATAAAATCCTTGTTAAAAATGAGGCAAAGGATGTTTGCAGAAGCATATTTGGAATGATGAAGGCAACAGACCTTTACAGTCCTGATGAAAAACGCAAAAGGGCAGTAGAGGCAGAGTTATTACTTAATCAAAAACTCAAATCACGGTACGTCAATGTTGTAGATGTGCTAATTCTGGAAATTACATTTGACCCTCAACTTGAGAGGAAAATTAAGAACCAAAAACTTGCAGAATTGGACGTGGTTTTGAATATTTCCAAGTCACTTGCCGCTGAAAAGCGAGGCGAAACGCAGGAAATAGACGCCAGCACGGAAGCAGTTGCCCAGAAGATTACAGGCGAGAAGGATGCAGAGTTGCTTATACTAAAAACTATTACCGAAGACAAGGTTGAAGAAATCCTCGCAGAAGCAAACAAATACCTCGTTGAGAAAAAAGCAGAGGCAGACCTCTATAAAAAGAAAAAGGTAGCAGATGGAAGACTACTGGTTAAGAAGGCAGAGGCAGAGGGAGAAAAACTAAGGCGACAGGCAATGACTGGCCTCGGTGGAGAAATGATTGTAGCGCTTGAAGCGGCTCGGAACATTAATCTGACAGATGTTGCTATATCAACCCAGGATATTGACCTGCTCGATGTTGACAAGATGATAAATAAGTTCGGCGCGCCAGAGAGTATTCCTTAATATGGCTTATTAAAGCTAATGGAATAAGAAGCGATTTTCTTCGGTTCAACGCCTGTAATTATCTGCTTAAATGGCCTTAATTCACCATTTTTAAAGCCCTTAATAGAAAAGTCATCACTTCCCACAAGCAATTCATCCGAATTATAAACCTTGACGGTGAATGACGCAATACTATAATCCTTATTCGAGTAGTTTTTCATGTCCCCCATCAACGTGGCAGATGAACCAAAAGGTTCAAACCTTACGTTTTTAACATAAAATCCCTGTCCTATATCTTGAAAGCCTTCCTCTTCAGGTGTCTTTGGTGGCACAATAGTGGGGGTAGTTTCCTTTTCAGCTTCTGCTACTTCCTCTTCTTTTGCACCCTCTGGTTTGGTTTTTGATTCTTCTTCCTTCTTTTCTGCAACCTCGGCAGTAGTTGTAACGCCTGCTTGTTTCTCAAGGTTTTCAATCCTTTGCGCCAATGTCATAAATATTTTTTCATATTCTTTGAGTGTTGAAGTAACTGAATCCACAATACTTGACTGAAGATTTTTTTGAACGTTGTCAATTGTAGTTGCCTGCTGGTCGACCTTCTGGGATAAATCAGTGACTTGCTTTCTTACATCGGCAACATCTTTCATTACAGGTTCCAGTGGTTTTTGAGCTTCTTGATATTTCTTCTCAAGTACAGCAGTAATTACTTGCTGGTCTTCAAGCCTTTTCTTCAATTCCGCAATCGCCTCATTGTAAAATCTTAATGTCTTGCCGAGGGTCTCCGTGGGCATTTCGGTAAAAAAGGTGGTTGTCTTTTCAACCTTTTGTATTCGTTCGCCTATATCGGCAATATGTTTTTCTATGCTGGCTAATGCCTTTAGCAAGTCTTCCTTTGCTTGAGATTCTTTCGTTAGCCTTTCCTCAAGGGCGACAATCTTATTTTCTAAATTATCCATTGATTCTACCCAACTGGAAAGGGATTTCTCAAGCCCACCCAGGCTCTCAATCACCTGCTTGGAATCCTTTGCCCCCATAAGGAATAAGGCGGATATTAAACTTGTTATAACCAGTAAAGCCCTTTTCATTTTTATATACAATACACCTCTTACTGAAATATATCAGATGTATTAATTCCAGTCAAATATAAAACGTGTTATCGCAATAAGATAATTTCAGTATTTTACCAAAAATACACAATTTTTTATTGACATTACTCTTTATTTAATATATTATTATTATAGTCCCTTAACAAAAATCTACCATTTTATTTTTCATAACATATATGTCCGATAACAACCACCTTAAAATAATATCTTTATTTTCTACCTTTTTCAGGAACTAAGA
>JACQHT010000169.1 GCA_016198835.1 Planctomycetota bacterium
CTGGGGGCAAGGGAGATTACCGTAGCCGAGGGTCCTGGACACCGCCGTGACACAGAACTGCTGTTAAAACATTCTAACTTACGGAACACACTTAGAAAATACGATATAAATTTTGTTGATTTAAACGTTGACGATATTAAAAAAATCCCCATGAGGAGCTCGTTTATGGGGCTTAAGGCAATGTATTTCCCTGGAACCATTACGGATGCAGATTTAGTGGTTTCTATTCCGAAGATGAAGACTCACCACTGGGTGGGTGTGACGCTTTCAATGAAGAATATGTTCGGGACGGTACCAGGGGTAAAGTATGGCTGGCCCAAAAATATCCTTCACTGGCATAACATCAACTCCAGCATAATTGATATTAACAGTACAATATCGCCAGGTTTTGCTATCGTAGATGGGATTGTCGGGATGGAAGGAAATGGACCGCTGCATGGCATTGCGAAGAAAACCGGCGTTCTTGTGATGGGAAGCGACCTCGTAGCAGTTGACGCTACCTGCACAAGGATAATGGGGCTTGAGCCGTCTCGTATTGAGTACTTGAAACTGGCTAATCGTTACCTCGGCAACCTTGAGAGTGACCGCATTGCGCAAATTGGGGAACCCATAGAGGCGGTAAGACAGGATTATGCTTTAATAAATGAGTTTGCTTATTTAAGAAAAGGACTTGGGTAAATCAATCATGGACTTGAGTGTATCTACAAAAGAGTCGCAAGTCGTGGGTCACGAGTCAGGAGTCAGGACTCAAGACTCAAGACTCGCAACTCGTAGACTTATATGGCTAACACTGCCGACTGTAACGGACGTGATATTTATTATGCTCCTTGTTACACTCACTATCGTAGGCTCGCAGAGGATGCTGGGGGATGGTGACCCTGGCTGTCACATTAAGACGGGTGAATATATATTAAATCACCGTACCCTGCCTGTAGAAGACCCGTTCTCATTTACTATGGCAGGGAAAGAGTGGTTTGCATGGGAGTGGCTTTCAGATGTGATTCTTGCGTGGATTCATGGAATGTTTGGCATGAATGGGGTGGTGGTTTTTTGTAACCTTATTGTCGCGGTAACATTTTGCTTTTTATTTAAAATTCTCCTCTCGAAACGGGTAAATATACTTATAGCCCTTTCGCTGGTGCTGGTAGCTCTTGGGGCATCTTTTCTACACTGGCTTGCAAGGCCTCATATCTTTAGCTGGCTCTTTACACTGATTGCTTATTGGATGTTAGATGAATATCAGCTTCGCAGGAAAAGGTATATTTATTTTCTGCCCTTGGTAATGCTGGTCTGGGCGAATCTACACGGGGGGTTTATGATTGGTTTAATCCTGACCAGCATTTATTTTTTGGGAAACTTTTTAACATTTCTGACTTCGTCTGATAAAACCCGTTCAGGAGATTGTTTAAGGATTTCGTTGTTTCTTGCTTTCATCGGGCTAATCAGCCTCTTCGCATCCTTTATTAATCCCTATGGTCTAAAACTTATTCCACATATTTTTGATACTTATGTCAGTAAAAGTCTGATAGTTGATAATACTAATGAATTTATGTCGCCAAACTTTCATGATAATACCGTGAAATTATATGAACTCTGTGTGATTCTGTTAATTGTTGTTCTAACTTTCTCCCTCAGGAGGTTTAATTTTATACAGATAGGGCTTGTTATATTCTGGATTCACATGTCCCTTTTTTCAAGTCGGAATATTCCTCTTTTCTTAATTATTATAACCCCCATTATTGGTGAATATCTTAATGACATCTTAAACCAGTTGCAAGGGCGCATGGATATAAAGGTATGGGTAAAGAGGATTGTGGGAGGATTCTTTTTAATATCAAAAAGGTTGCACAATCTCGAACCCGGAACTAATAGCCCTGTATATTTTGTGATACCTGTAGCCTTCATGGTCTTGTTATGCCTTAACGGAGGACGCATAGGGGATAAGGTTATCCTGAATGCGCAGTTTGATAGTAAGAGATTTCCTGTTGATGCGGTGAACTTTATTGAGGCAAACCAAATCCCTGGAAGGATGTTTAATGAATTTGCATGGGGAGGGTATTTAATTTACAGGCTATACCCTGGACAAAAGGTGTTTATTGACGGCAGGGCTGATATGTACGGCGAGCCGTTCGTTAAGGATTACCTCGAAGTCATACGGGCAGGAACTAATTGGGCGAGTGTATTAGAAAAAAATGATATTAACTGGGCGACTATCCCAACATCTTCACCTATTGCAGCTGTTTTACGTGCAGATAATAGGTGGAAGCATATTTATAAAGATGATACTGCTACCATTTTTATACGAAATTCCAGTTAACGAATGGAATACTTAAAACATAAATGGTCTATTCCACTGATATTGTTCTTTATAACAATCGTAAGCAGGCTGCCTTTTACAAGCAAGATGCTCTACGATTTAGATTCTGTCCAATTTGCTCTCGGTACAAGTGAATACAACGTTGCCGTCCACCAACCCCATCCCCCCGGCTATATCATTTACGTTATGCTTGGGAAGCTCCTCAATATAATTACCCACGATGCGAATGTTAGCTTCATTATAATCAGCATCCTCTTTAGCGCCTTAACAGTTGTCGTTATTTATTATTTAGGTGTTTTATTTTTTACGAAAGAGACTGGCATCCTGTCTGCCATTCTTGCCATAACCAGCCCATCTATATGGTTTCATGGGGAGGTGAGCCTGAGCTATATGCCAGAGGCTTTTTTCAGTGTTCTTACTGCGTTATTATGCTGGAAGATTTTGAATGGTCAACACAAATACATATATGCTTCTGCAATCGTCCTTGCACTGGCAGGCGGCGTTAGACAAAACACAATGGTCTTTTTGTTCCCGTTATGGCTGTTTTCCATAAGAAATGTTCCTGTCAGGAAAATCCTTGTTAGCATCCTGTTGTTAATAGCTATTGTTGCGATGTGGTTTATTCCCATGATAATACTCTCTGGTGGACTTGCTAATTACCATACTGCGGCGAATGAGTTGTGGGGTCGAGCCTCCGGCACGAGGTCTATCTTCAAG
>JACQHT010000178.1 GCA_016198835.1 Planctomycetota bacterium
GCCTTCCTCGAAGGATATTATGTACAGGACGCTCCTCTGTACGGCGCCGAAAGAAGGGGTGCCCCAATCGTTGCATTTACCCGCCTGTGTGAAGAACCCATCCTCGAAAGGGGAATCATCTTAAATCCTGACGTAATAATTGTTGCCGATGAAACCTTACTTGACGACCCTATGGCACACGTGCTTCAAGGTATTAAAGAAAACGGAATTCTATTTGTAAATACACATATCCAGGCATCTCACATATTCCAGAAATATAGCCTGCCCCCATGTGAGGTCGTCGCCCTTGACGTGACGGATGCCACACTAAGGGCTGTTGGTAAGGCAGCTATAAGCGCTGCCGTAGCCGCCTGCGCCTGTAAGATTACAGGAGTAGTTGGTGAAAAGGCGATGCAGGAGGCTATAAGAAGGGAACTAACCTCTATTGGTCTCAAGGTTGAAACCATTGATAGAAATATCATTGCCGCCTTAGAATGTTATAATACTACCCCTGAAGTCCATATTGAAACCGAAAGGTTTAGCCCCGTAAACGGACAAAACGTCATTTCTATTCGATACCAGAGGGGCGATACTGGAATCCCTGTCATTTATGCCGAAGGAAACACCGTTACCAGAAAGACCGGAAGCTGGAGGCTCTTCAAGCCTTCTATAAATTATGAGACCTGCGTGAGGTGCAATATCTGTTTTGTTCGCTGCCCCGATGGGTGTATAAGCCTTAACGAAGAAGGTTACCCCGTAATAGAATACACCAATTGCAAGGGTTGTCTTATATGTTATGAGGAATGTCCTGCAAAGGCAATCGAGACTAAAAGAGAGGTGAGGTCATGGTAAAGGAAATGCTAACGGGAAATGCTGCTGCTGCCTGGGGCGCAAGGCTTGCAGAGGTGGATTACGTGCCATCCTTTCCCATAACGCCACAAACGGAAATTATAGAAACAATCTCCCACTGGATAAGGAAGGGGGAAATGGCTGCAAGGTTCGTTATGATGGACTCTGAACACTCTATGCTCACCGCAGCGGGAACTGCGGCAGCTACTGGCGTAAGGGTATTCACGGCGTCCTCAAGTCAGGGGCTTCTTTACGGTCTTGAGATGCTTTATGCAATTTCAGGGTGGAGGGTACCATTGGTGCTTGTTAATGTGGCACGAGCGCTATCCTCTCCCATAACCCTTGAGCCAGACCATAATGACGTCCTTGCCGCAAGGGATTCTGGTTTCCTCCAGATACATGCAGAGAACTGCCAGGAAGTATTAGATTCGGTGCTGATGGGATACAAGATTTCAGAGGATGAACGGGTGCTATTACCCATTATTGTCAACCTCGACGGTTTTTATCTCTCCTTTACGAGAGAGCCTGTAGAAATACCGGATTCGAAGCAGGTGAGGCAATTCCTTCCGCCTTTTGAGGCAAAACATACATTCTTTAAGGCATCGAGACCTTTAGCCCAGGGCTCAGCGCTTTTGAGCGGACAGGGGTATTCGTTCTTCAAATATCAAATGCATCTTGCGGCTTCTAACGGCATTGCTGTTTATAAGGAAGCGGCGAATGATTTTAAGAGGGTTTTTGGGAGAAGCTATGATACTGTTGAACCATACGAAATGGATGATGCAGAGTACGTCATCGTCATGAGCAATTGCTTCGCAACAAAGGGCAAGGCGGCAGTACACATCATGCGGAAAAAGGGATACAAGGTCGGTCTCTTGAAGCTCAGATTAATCAGGCCATTTCCTGTAGCAGATATTATAAAGGCGCTTAGCGGCATTAAGGGTGTTGCAGTAATAGACCAGAACATCGCCCCGGGAAGCGGCGGCATACTCTATAATGAAATTTGCGGTGCGCTGTATCATCAGCACGAACGGCCAGATGTATTGCTTTCTTTTATAGGTGGGCTTGGCGGCAAGGATATAAGCCAGGGCGAGTTTGAATACATTGTTGAGACCACTATGGAAAGTGCAAAAACAGG
This sequence comes from Planctomycetota bacterium, assembly GCA_016198835.1. Lineage (GTDB taxonomy): Bacteria > Planctomycetota > Brocadiia > Brocadiales > Subterrananammoxibiaceae > Subterrananammoxibius > Subterrananammoxibius californiae. The sequence continues at coordinate 1,964 of JACQHT010000178.1, forward strand.
AATCGTACCAGAACCAACGCTACTCTTTACCGATGCTGACTGGGAACTGACGCAAGGTTTTATTAATATAGCAGGAAAGACAAAAAAAGCTCTTGGAAAGATACCAGAAGAACAATTACAAACAATAAATAATAAGGAGGGCTTATAAATGCCTCAAATAACCCGTATTCCTAAAAAAGAAATTTATTTGAAGCTATTAAAAATGGAAAAGGAAATAAAAGAATTAAAAGAACTCTTTGAAGGAACCAAAAAAAAGCCTCGTCGGCGTGTTTCACTCAAGGGTTTATGGGGGAATATTAAAATAAGCAACCGTGAGATTGAGGAAGCAAAAAGAAGTTTATTTCCTTATGAATATAAGCCCTTAAAGGAATAAAACCGTACATGGACTATGTTACAGATACCGGCTCCTTAATTTGGTATCTTACTAACGATTCAAAATTAAGTGGAAAGGCTTTTGATGCTTTTGAGAGTTCTGTTATTGAAGGAACAATAGTTGTACCTACAATAGTGTTAGCTGAGTTATTTTATATTTCCAGAAAGAGAACTATCAAACTGAGTTTTGAAGATACCCTTGAAACCATTGAACAAGGAGAGAATTACTCGATATTTCCATTGGACAGTAATGTTATAAGAACCACTGCCACGATAGAACAATATCTGGAAATGCATGATAAACTTATAGTAGCAACCGCAAAGTTGTTAGGGCTTCCTTTAATTACAAATGATACAAAGATTCGTGAATCAAGAATAGTAGATATTGTATGGTAGAAAATATGCAAGTCAAAACGTATAAAAATATAAAGGACATCTCAAAAGAAGAGTTTATTATGCCAGGAACGGCAATGTGCGCTGGCTGTGGGGGATTACTGGCACTCAGGCTTGCCTACAAAGTGCTCGGCAAGAATGTCGTCATTGTTAATGCTGCTGGCTGTTTTACCCTGCTATCGTGTTACCCTTATACCCCATTCAAAGCCTCATGGATTTATACGGCAATGGCGTGCGCTCCTGCAGGCGCTCAAGGGATAAGGGATGCCCTCGACGTACTCATTGAAAAGGGAAGAATATCTAAGGACGAAGATCTCAAGGTAATAGTGCTGACAGGCGATGGCGCTGCATACGATATTGGTTTGCAATCCACCTCAGGAGCAATTCACCGAACCCTTGATTTTTATTACTTCTGTTATGATAACGAGGCATTCGGCAATACCGGGTTCCAGATGTCAAGCGCATCTCCGTATGGCTCAAAGACCGGTACTACCCTGCCAACGGGAAAGTATCCTGTAGCTACGGAGCAAAAAAAGAAGAATCTCTTTGAAATCTGGCGGGCGCATAAGCCCCCCTATCTGGCAACAGTTTCTCCTTCCCATCCTGTAGACTTATCCCAGAAGTTCCAGAAGGCGTCTGGGTTCAAGGGTCCCAAGTTATTCATTGTGCTTTCACCATGTCCGCCGGGGTGGGGATATGGGGCGTCGAGGTCTGCCCGTATTGCAAAATTAGCCGTTGAGTGTGGTATCTGGCCGCTAAAGGAGGCTATTTACGGCGAACTCAAACATACTTACATTCCAAAGTTTAAGCCTGTTGAGGAATATTTAGCCCTTCAGGGCAGATACGACCACCTCTTCAAACCCATGAAGCAGGATAAGATTATCAGGCAGATTCAGGAGGACGTAAACCAGTACTGGAAGCCGTACGTTGACACATCTCATCATAAGGACTTCGGCTCATCAGAACCGACAACTGTTTCGTTTTGAGTTGGAGATTAACAAGCTAAGAGTAATCACCCTTTAAACTTCCCTTTTATCCCCTTTTTTATTGACAGTTATTCCTTAATGAGTTAAGATTCTATATCTTATAAATACGAAGCCTAAGTTGTGTTGAATTGATTTTATATGAGATTAACAGCATGGCTAACCTCCTTAACTATAAGTTTGAGATATTTCCCACCGACCCCCAGAGGGCACAGCTTAACAGAATACTGTATGAAGGCAGGAGACAGTGGAATAAGGCTGTAACTATCCGCAAAAAGTTAAAGACAGCCCTTTTAACAGGGCAGATCGAGCATGTGATAAATTCATGTTTGTCTTCTGATAAAAGCGACAATCAAGGGCAGAGGAGAAAAGCTATTTTGAAATTTCAGGGGGAAAATTTTGCAGGCCTTGATTTTAACTCCGTATCCAGGCTTTATGACATAAAAAATCTTGTAGGGAAAATCCTTGAAGTTGATAAAAGACATTTAGACATAAACCTGCTCGCAAATGAATTAAAAGAAAAGTACGAGAAAGAAATAGAGGAGAGAAAAAGAGCAGAAAAAGATGGTGTTGAACGAGATAAACTCCCTAAGCTTAAAACTTACTGGCAGTTGTTGAGCGCAGTCAATCAATATGCAGGCTTTGCCGCTAAGACCTTTGTGGACAAATCTTTTAAGCCACCTAAAGGGATGAGCCTTTCCACAGTAAGGTTTAATGTCTCAGGCTCTAAAAATGCCCGCAGGTGGAATCAGTCCGTTCAACCTAAAAAAGGGCAAAGGGCTTATGGCGCAACAGGAGAACCGCAATATAAAAGAAGGGCTGAAGGGTTTGCATATCAGATACAAGGCAAAAATATTAATGAGCTTTTGCGTAGCAAGAAAAATCCAGGCAATCAGATTCATATAACTGCCGTACATAAAGGAAACTCATGGGTCAATATTGCTTACCATAGACCTATTCCTGAAAGTAGCAGAATAAAAGAACTCACGGTTAATGCGAAGGCAGGGCGGTATTTTGTTGTTTTAACTGCCGAAGTGCCTGAAACTGTCTGGACGATTCCCTCTATGAAGAAAGGCTGGCATGCAGGGATTGACCCAGGGGCTCAGACAGCCCTTACGGTTGCGCTTAAGAATTCAAAAAATGGCGCGCTAAGGCATCTGGCAATCCATTATGAATTTCTCGAAAAAAATCTGGATAAACTTGAGAAGATTCAACAGTCGCTTTCCTTAAAGCAGGGACCCCGCCGGAAAAGAACGAAGGAAGAAATAAAGGAAGCTCTTTCACAATACGAAAAGAAACGTTCAGTGCAAAAATTAACAACGGAGGAAAGAGAAAAAGCCATCGTCAAAGAAAACGAACGCCTCGAGCGGAGATGGATTCGTCAGGAGTCAAGCAAACGGTGGAGGCGTTGGGCAAAGAGGGTTTCTGCCGCACAATTAAAAATCGCCAATCAAAGGGCAGATGTTCTTCATAAGATAAGCAGGGCATTGACTGAAGGCTGTGATGTCGTGGGGATTGGCAATTGGGAACCCAAAAGAGAAATCACTTATCGGAAAAAACTCAAGCTGCTGAAGAAAGAGGTTAGGAAGGGTATAGAGGGAGCGGCTGAGAAATTGAAGGCTCATCAGGAGGAAAAATCTAAACAAGGTCCTAAGGGAGTAAAAAAAATGAGAAGAGGCGGTAGAGACCGTTCTATCGCGACTCTGAGAAGGTTGATAGAGGAAAAGGCAAAAAGGGCTTCTGCCTATGCATTAACTAATATAAAAGAAGCCGGTTCTACTTATACCTGTTGTGTATGCGGAAAGGCAACCGGCCCCAAGAATGATACTTCTGTAAGAGAATGGAGGTGTAATGCATGCGATACTCTTCATCATAGGGATTTAAACAGCGGATTCAATATACTTAAGAAAACCGAATTGGAAATTGCCGCAGCCCAAGCGGCGAGTCCGGAAACGGGCTCTACGGTCACCAGAACTACGGCTCAAGGGGCGATGGTACAACCCGTCTCTGTTATTGGGGACGGGAATCACGCTACGGAGCCTTCAGGGAGAGGTGGCTCTTTCTTCTATGGACATGCAGACACTGTTCTGCCAGATTTATGGGATAAGGAGGTGCCAGAAGCTCTCAAGTCCTTGATTTCTATGGGCGTTGCACGTCGTCTGACCATGCAATTGGAGACTGAAATGTGCTCTAAAACTCCTACTTGAACATGAGCAAGAGCCAAAAAGGGTGCTTCAAATTTTTTAAGCTTTCTTTTTGTCTCAAGCACTTAAGGCAACTTTGGGGTTTAAGAGCATGTTCTTATAGAAGAAGGATTGGGACTCGAAACGATTTCTCGAGGCCCTGGTCAAGACCATGGTTTAAGAGCATGTTCTTATAGAAGAAGGATTGGGACCAAAGATGGGAAAGCTGAGGGTCGTGAAGAAGTTAGTTTAAGAGCATGTTCTTATAGAAGAAGGATTGGGACCTGCCTTCTGAGGACAAACTCATCCTTGAGACTTTGCGTTTAAGAGCATGTTCTTATAGAAGAAGGATTGGGACAAGTTATTTTGCCTCTATACCACGTTGCGGTTGCGTTTAAGAGCATGTTCTTATAGAAGAAGGATTGGGACCGCTTGTAATTCATCTCTGGATTTAAGCCAAATAGTTTAAGAGCATGTTCTTATAGAAGAAGGATTGGGACAACTATACGGTAATCCTAATCCTCTTTTTATTTCGTGTTTAAGAGCATGTTCTTATAGAAGAAGGATTGGGACATATCTTCAGCCTCGATGCCGTGGTCAAAACTCATGTTTAAGAGCATGTTCTTATAGAAGAAGGATTGGGACACAATTATGACATCATGTCATAAAATGTTGTTATGGTTTAAGAGCATGTTCTTATAGAAGA